>CAYNXA010000028.1:0-11914 GCA_964401015.1 uncultured Oscillospiraceae bacterium | reverse complement strand
GATTATCTTTGATCAAAACTCCGTCGGCAAGGTTAAAGCGGTGATTGGTTCCGCCGCCGACACGAACGGCATATTTTTCCAAAACACGCATACCGGGGGTCGTTTTCCGTGTATCGGCAATTTTGGCATTGGTGCCTTCCACCATGGAAACGCACTCTGCCGTGCGGCTTGCCACGCCCGAAAGGCGTTGCATAAGGTTCAATGCCGTGCGCTCTGCTGTCAAAAGACTGCGCGCATTGCCGCGCACTTCGGCGATTACTTCTTTATTTTTAACGTGATCGCCGTCGGCAAAATAAGTGACGAATTCGACCGTCGGATCAATGGTCATAAACACCTTTTTGGCAAGATCAATGCCGCAAATCACGGTATCTTCCTTGGCGATAAAACGTCCGCGTGCCGTCGTATCGGCGGGTATGGTCGACAAGGTCGTAATATCACCCGACCCGATATCTTCTTCCAAAGCAAGTTCGATGATTTTATCGATCTGCGGATTAAAAATCAAATTCATGTTGGTATCCTTTCCGAATTTCATTCATTTTTTCCATTCTTTCCCAATATATGCCAAACCGCCACAGCCATGCGAAAACGCACGCTGTCATGCACTTTTATTCACCGACCAAAAAATGGGCACCGATGCTCTCGCGACGGGCACGTGCCCCCTCGACGATCAAAAGAGCCGCATCGATTGCGCCGAACAAAGCGTATTCGGTCTCGTCGGTAAAATTGCAATCGATATAGCGTTTTTTCATATCGGAAAGAGCCGCATACGCTCGATCCAGTTCACTCATGCGCCGTTCGGCACCGACTTTTTCGGTCATAAGCGATTTGAGTGCCGCCATATCACGCGAAGTCTGTTCGTCACTTGTTTGTCGGTCATAGTGTACTTCGGGCAAAACGATCGTTTCTTTCAAGGGACGCGCAGCAGAATTTACAGCCCATGCCGCTCTTCTTCCGAACACCAGGCATTCCAATGTCGAATTGGACGCCAATCGGTTGGCACCGTGAACGCCCGTACAAGCCGCCTCACCGCAAACGTACAGACCGTCAATGCCGGTTCTGCCGTCCAAATCGGTGGTAATGCCGCCCATCATATAATGTTGGGTCGGGTGAACGGGAATGTACTCTTCGGGCGGGCAAATACCCGCTTTCTTACAGGTTTCGGTTATGGTCGGGAAACGCTCTTCAAAAAACGCGCGAGACATACACGAAGCGTCCAGATATACCGTATCACCGCCGGTACGTCGCAATTCCGTCAAAATCGCACGGGTAACGACATCGCGGGGTGCCAAATCGTGCTGGGGATGCTGATACGGAAAACTCATAAAGGCTTCGCCGTCCTTGTTACGCAAGATCGCACCCTCGCCGCGCACCGCTTCGGATATCAAAAAAACACGTTCCCCCTCTTCGTGTACGGCAAAAGCCGTCGGGTGGAACTGCACAAATTCCATATCTTTCACGGTACAACCGGCGCGGAAGCACGCGGCGATTCCCTCGCCGGTATTGCCCGACGGGGTCGTCGAATACCGATACACCTGACCCGCGCCGCCGGTCGCCACGATCACCTGCGGGCAACGCAAAACGAGATCGGTCTTACCGTCGTTGAGCACAACGCCGCACACACCCTCTTCATCGGTCAAAATATCCACCAAATTGTGATTCCAAAGAACCGTGATATTTTCGCGCTTCTCGCAAAGCTTACCCAGCGTTTCGGTCACTTGTTTTCCGGTCGCGTCGCCGCCGCAATGAATAATGCGGTTTTTGCGATGACCGCCCTCGCGGGTGATATGCAAACTGCCGTCCGCATTTCGGTCAAACGGAACGCCGTATTCGATAAGGGTTCGGATATTTTCGGGAGCTTCTCGCACCAAAACTTCAACCGCCACGCGGTCACAATGCCCCGCCCCCGCGGCAAGCGTATCTTCGATATGTTCTTCGAAGCTGTCGTCCTCACCCAAAACACAGCAAATGCCACCTTGTGCAAGATAGGACGAACCGCCCGAAAGATCACCTTTGACAACAATTGCAACGCGCAAGTCGCGCTTTAATTGCAGAGCGGCGTACAATCCCGCCATACCGCCGCCGACGATAACCGCGTCGTAACCGTCAACGGGACGGTTTTTATACGATTCGCTCAACGTTTGATTAAAAATATACCGTCGATTCATAGTTTTTCCCACGTTCCTTTCACGGTAAAAACAAAGCAAGCCGACCGAACGTCCTCGGCAATTTCCCGCCGTCACATTTGGCGGGAGCACGTTTTGCCAAGCAAAACCGTTTCGATCAAAGTGCCGCCGCTTTCAGCATACGCTCCAACGGAAGTCGTGCCGCCCGCATTTCTTCTTCGGTCATAATCACCTCGTCGTCGGGTTTTTCCAGCATTTCCAAAACGTCGCAAAGGCGTGTTTTTTTCATATTGGGGCACACCAAGCAATTGGAGGCAAGATAAAACGACTTATCGGGACATTCTTCCCGCAGACGGTCGACGATCGCCCGTTCGGTGGTCACGATAAATTCTTTTTCGCCCGATTCGCGACAATAGTCCAAAATGCCCGACGTGCTGCCGATATAATCGGCATAAGCAAGGGTCATCTTGCGACATTCGGGGTGCATGACCACTTTTGCGTTCGGATGCAGTTCTTTTGCTTTTTCAAGCGCTTCGGTCGTGACGTCATGATGGATCGGGCAATAGCCGACCATGAAGTAAAACTTCTTTTCGGGATATGCCTGTGCCACGTAAGCGCCGAGATTTTGGTCGGGGATAAAGATGATCTCTTCCTCTTTCAAGGTGCCGACGATCTTTTCGGCGTTGGACGAGGTCACGCAAATATCGCTGACCGCTTTGGTGGCGGCAGACGAATTGATATAACAAACGACGGCGGCGTTCGGATGGTCTTTGCGCATTTGCAAAACGATTTCCGGCGTCACCATATCCGCCATTTGACAGCCCGCATCGGCACGCGGAATATAGACGTGCTTTTCGGGGTTCATGATCTTGGCGCTTTCCGCCATAAAGCTTACGCCGCAAAAGAGAATGGTATTCTCATGCGAGCCGCGCGCACGTTTGGCAAGTTCGAAGCTGTCGCCGCAAAAATCGGCGATATGCTGTACTTCGATGTCTTGATAGTAATGTGCCAAGACAAGTACGCCTTTTTCTTTTTTCAGTTGCAGTATCTTTTCGGTCATTTCCAATTGGTTCATAGAATCGTTCCTCAAAACATAGTCCCGGCCGCGAGCGACCGCCGCACGGCAAGAAGCAAATTCGCCGCTCCGTGCTTATTTATATACACACTAATTATATCACGTATACGAAAAAATTGCAAGCGGGGTATACGAAATAATTCTTCCCAAAAATACGGCAAAAAGAGCGCACATTTTATGGAAAACGATAGAAATGTCGCCATCGACAAAAAAAGCGACGATAACCGTTCGGACATTTCGGGAATAGACTGTCATCGGGAGGCATAAAGCGTCCCGAAATGTTTTTGAATAAAGCCGCAAAAAACGGCAAAAATAGAAACGGACGGAAGCCCGACAACAACGAGCCCACGAGAAGCAATGAGAAGCAATGAGAAAGGAACAGAACGGAAAAGATGAGTGTCAAACGAGGCGATATTTATTATGCCGATTTAAGTCCCGTCGTCGGTTCGGAACAAGGCGGTACACGACCCGTACTTATTATCCAAAACGACGTGGGAAACAAATTCAGCCCGACGGTCATCGCCGCCGCCATCACCAGTAAGACCGACAAAAGCAAACTGCCGACCCATATTGACGTTTATGCCGAAAAATACGGGCTTGCCCGCGATTCGGTCATTCTGCTCGAACAGATCCGCACCTTGGACAAAAAGCGACTGAAAGAAAAAATGGGGCATTTGGACGACGATGTTATGTCGCGCGTCAACAATGCCATTACCGTAAGTTTCGGTTTGGAAGAACCGATTCCGCAACAACAATTTATCGGCTAATGCACGGGCTCGAAAGCGATTCTACTCGGTTTTTCGAACGTGTCGACGATCGGCGGCGAATCCCCACGCGGGATCCGCCGCAAGCTGTTTCAGTGGCAGAATGTTCGACGGTTTCATACCATAATAGCAGAATTATCCTTCGAACGAAAGGCAGATCTTGCCATGGAAAACCTCTTCACCCAAGCACGTGCCTACCAAACCGTTATCGAACCCTTGCCGCAAAACGAAAAAACGCGGCATTTTTTTGCCGCCGTCAACGGTGCCGGCGGCTTTACAAGCTATTTTGACGATATTTTCGGAAAAGCCCACGCGGATCGCTTGTATCTTCTCGGCGGCGGTCCGGGGAGCGGAAAGAGCACCCTTTTGAAACGGGTTGCCGCCGAGGGGGAAACGCGCGGACTTTTAACCGAACGGTTCCATTGTTCGTCCTCCCCCTATTCGCTCGACGGCGTTTTGTTTCCCGAAATGCGTATCGGGCTTCTCGACGCAACGGCACCTCACACCTATCTGCCGCAAGCAGCAGGGGTTCGCGAAATCACGGTCGATCTCGGGCGCGCGTGGGATCTCAGTCGGCTGTATGAACGGCACAACGAAATCTTTTACTTATCCGAAAAGAAAAAGAACGAATACAAAAAAGCCTATTTGTATTTGCGGGCGGCATATCTTCTGACTCTCGAAAACGACAGTTTGGTCGCACCGTATATACGATGGGAAAAACTCGGAAAAATCACCGAATCGCTTTGCGCGAAAGCGATTCCGAAAGGCAATCACGGCACACGGGAAATTCGTATTCAACGCTGTGCGAGCGGCGACGGAAATCTTTATTTCGAAACCTTTTCGGAACAGGCCAATCTAACCTATCAAATACGCGACCGCTACGGTGTTGCCAAACATTTCTTGCGTGCGCTTGCCTTGCAAGCGGAACGGCGCCGCGCCGATTTTCTTATTTCGTATGCGCCCGCAAGCGAGGGCGAGATCGACGGTCTTTTCTTTCCCGAAAGCGGCGTTTGTTTTACCGTCTGCACGGAAAGCGGCGACAAGACCGTAAACTGTGAGCGCTTTATCGACAAAAGCGGCGTGCGCGAAGTGGCGCAAAAGATCCGTTTTAACAACCGCAGTCAAAAAGAACTGCTGGGCGAGGGGTATTTTGCTCTTGCCATGGCGGGTCATTATCACAACGAGATCGAAGAACGCTATCGCCCCTGCACCGATTTTTCGGTAACCGAAGAACTGACCGATGGAATTTGTCGACAAATATTTTCCCGATAAAAGACAAAGTACGGAATGACCCGCCGAAAAGTCGGCAATACTGTTTTTACGGAAACAGGAATATAAAGAAGGGTCGACATGAACAAAGGGAAAGTGGAAATCTGCGGTGTCAACACGGCAAAACTCGGTGTCCTGACGCCGAAAGAAAAGAAAGAGCTGTTACTGCGTGTCAAAGAGGGCGACGAAAAGGCGCGCGACCAACTGATACGCGGCAATTTGAAACTTGTTTTAAGCGTCATCAAACGGTTTTCTTCACGTGCGGAAAGCTGTGACGATCTGTTTCAAATCGGCTGTATCGGACTCATCAAGGCAATCGACAATTTCGACGTGACATTGAACGTACAATTCAGCACGTACGCCGTTCCGATGATCGTCGGCGAATTGCGGCGCTATTTGCGCGACAACAATGTCATTCGCGTATCGCGTTCGGTGCGGGACCTTGCTTATAAAGCCTTGCAAAAAAAGGAGGAGCTTTCGTCGCGATTGGGGCGGGAGCCGCGTATCGAAGAAATCGCCAAAGAGCTTTCAGTCGAAAAAGAAGATGTCGTAAACGCACTCGACGCCATCGTCGACCCGATCTCACTATATGAACCGATTTTCTCGGAAAACGGTGATTCGGTATACGTTATGGATCAGATCAGCGACCCGAAAGACAACGACGAGAATTGGTTGCAAAGCATTGCCATTTCCGAAGCGATCAAGACCCTTTCGCCGCGCGAACAAAACATTATCGAACTGCGCTTTTTCGAAGGAAAAACGCAAATGGAGGTGGCGCAAGAGATTCACATCAGTCAAGCGCAAGTGTCGCGCTTGGAAAAAGGAGCGCTGGCACGAATCCGAAAACAGATCTGACACGTCGCGTGCGGGAAAGGCGATTTATCGATTTTTTCGCGCCGTTTTGTCGTCGGCGGCATTGACAAGGCTTTTTTTCGGTGTTATACTAAGTTTTAGTATTATATTTGCCGAAAGGAATTTTACGCATTATGTCCGCAACATCTTTCAAAAATCTCGATGCGCTTCTCGATGAATTTATCCGAATCGGCTCGCCGATGTTCGACGCGCGGGTCCTTTACAAAGGAAAAGAGATCTACCGTCGGTATTACGGCTTTTCCGATTACGACAAAACCGTGCCGATCAACGGAACCGAACACTACAATTTATATTCCTGTTCGAAGTTTTTTACGGTTACCGGTGCTTTGCTGCTGTGGGAAAAAGGAAAGTTTTTGCTGTCCGACCCCGTCATGAACTATTTGCCCGAATTTGCGGCGGTGCGGGTAAAAGACGGTGACGAATTGCGCCGCCCCTGCCGCCCGATCACGATTCGCGATCTTTTTGCCATGCGAGGCGGGCTTACGTACAATACCGGTTCGGAAAACTGTTTGCGCGCGATACGTGAAACCGACGGCAAATGCCCGACGCGGGAATTTATGAAATATCTTGCTCATGACCCACTGATCTTCGATCCCGGTCAATCGTATTGTTACAGTCTGTGTCACGACGTTTTGGCGGCAGTGGTCGAACAAGTGGCGGGAGAACGTTTTTCGGATTACATGAAAAAGGCTCTTTTTGCGCCGCTCGGTATGGAAAACACCACGTTTCGAAGCGCCACTGTCGACTCTTCGAAAATCGCCGCTCAATATAAATACAACCCCGAAACCGCCGTATATGAAAATTGCGGCAAAGACATTCAATACTTTATCTTCGGAAGTGAATACGAAAGCGGCGGGGCGGGGTGCCGTTCGACAGTCGACGATTATTTGCGCTTTTTGGAAGGGTTACGCGGCGGTAACGTATTGCGGGGAAGCACGATTCGCATGATGTGCGAAAACACGATGTCTTACGAGCTCGGCTCCTGGCTTCCCGCCGCATACGGCTACGGACTGGGCGTTCGCACAGGATTCCCCGAAAAAGGCGCGTACGATTTCGGTTGGGACGGCGCGGCGCGTTCGTTTGCCGCGTGTGATCTTACCCACGATTACACAATGTTTGTGGCACAGCATGCGCTCGATTGCCCGACCGCCGAAGAACGGTTCCGTTTGCCCGTCGCCGTGCTTGCCGACCTGTCGCGCGCATAACGCTTCGGACACGGAAAAACATTTCGGCAACGAAAGGAAGCGATACCTATGAACATTCGGTTACATACATTATCCGCTCTCGATACGGTCTTTTACGATTCGATCGTAGACGGCGACACTCTTTCGCATACAAGTTTTTTTCGAAACGAAGCCTTTTCGTATCAGCTTGCCTTACGCATTGATTTGGAAAAGAGCGAACAAAACGGTTGGAACGACGTTTTTGATCTTCGTGCCGAAGTCGAATCGGACATTGCCGATGCCGTTACCCTCTATACGATCGGGAACGTTCCCGTATCGCGCGTAGGCTATTCGACCGCCGACGATTGGTTCTTGCGGAAAACGCCCGGATTATACCCCGATTGCTTGCACACGTGCGAAAGCGGAAAGACCGTGTTTTTTGCGGTTGTCGGACAGCAAACGGGCATTTGGGTAAACATAAACGAAAAGGTCACAATGCTTTCGGACGGTGAGCACACCGTCACGATCAAACTTTACAATTGTCGCGACGGAAGTCATGATTTTCTGGCAGAAAGCACCGTCGTTTTGACAGTTTTGCCGGCAGAGCTTCCGAAAGCGCGTATGGTTTTGACCAATTGGGTCCATTACGACTGTATCGCGCATTTTTCGCAAACGACTCCCTTTGACGATGATTTTTACAAGGTTGCCGAACGCTATATTCGAAAAGCTGCCGAAAACGGGCAAAACATGATCTTGTTTCCCGCTTTTACGCCGCCGCTCGACACGCCGATCGGCGAAGAACGCATGACTGTTCAGCTTATCGGGGTTACTTTTGCAAACGGCGCCTATACGTTTGACTTTTCCGAGGCGAAACGATTTATCGAATTGTGTCTTTCGTGCGGCATGGAATACTTCGAACACAGTCATTTATACACACAATGGGGTGCCGAGCACGCGCCGAAAATTCTTGTATCCGAAGACGGAAAAACCGAGCGGCGATTCGGCTGGGAAACCGATGCGCACGGAACCGAATATCATGAATTTTTACATGCCTATCTGACCGAATTGAAGGCTTTCTTGAAGCAAAACGGATATGAAAAGCGCTTCTTCTTCCACATTTCGGACGAGCCGGGCGACGCGCACCTGGAAAGCTATCGAAAAGCAAGCGATTTTCTGCACAACGAATTGCGTGATTTTCCGAGCGGGGACGCTTTGGCGGACTATAAGTTTTACAAAGAAGGATTGGTACAAACGCCGATCGTCGTGACGCGCTCGGCGGAAACATTTCTCGGACGCGCCCATCCGTTATGGCTGTATTACACCGGCTACGAATGTGACAGTTATCTTTCGAACCGTTTGATCGGCATGCCGAAAGTACGCGGACGCATACTCGGTGTCCAGCTCTATTATGTCGGCGCGAGCGGCTTTTTGAACTGGGCGTTCAATGCGCATCACAATCGTCTTTCCCGCAAGCTTGTCGATCCGCACTTTTCGGCGGATATGGGTTCCAATTTCGTCGGCGGAACGTCGTATCTGGTTTATCCGAACGAAAGCGATGTGGAGCCGTCGGTGCGCTTGATGACGATGCGCGATCAAATGCAAGACATTCGTTCATTCGAAAAGCTCGAAGAACTTGCGGGACGTGAAACGGTTCTTGCCATTATCCGAAAGCATATTCCCGACATCGGACTTCGCTGTCACATAACCGACGAACAACTTTTGATCTTGCGCGACGAGATCAATCACGAAATACAGGCGCGTTCAAAATAACGCCGTCATGCACGATTTTGCAGACAAAAATAAAAAAAGAAGGGGTACGCCGATTCAAAGGCGTACCCCTTAAACTATCAACGAGCGGCGCGCGCCGCGTAACGGTAGCCGCAACTTTCGCACAGCTTTTCGCACAGCTTTCCGCTTTTATGGGCAGCGAGAAGTGCCGTCGCACGCGGAGATGCCATAATTTCATCGAGAGGCATTTCGAACAAATTGCCCAACGCGATTGCGCCGTCGGCGTCCATACAACAGGGAACGACCGTGCCGTCGCACAAAATGCCGAGCTGATCGGACAGCGCGGGACAACCGCTTGTATCGTAGCGGACGGTACTTTTTTCATCGGGCCATTCGAAGCGCTTGCCGAATTCGAGATACACCTCCCGTTCGCCGAGAGGGGCACGGATCAATTTATAGCCCGAACGATTTTTGATCCATTCGTCGGGGAACAACTCGCAAAGCTTGGCAAGCATTTCGGCATTTTCGGTTTCGGCATCGTTTTTGCCGTTCCAAAGCCGTAAAACACAAATGATACCCGCGTCGGCGCAACGGTACGCGAAACGGGTAACCGAGCGCAAATATTCATCGGACGAATCGATTCCTTTCGATTCGAGAGCTTGAAGCGAAACGCTGATTTTTTTGGGGTGCGTTTCGATAAGCGCATCGCCGCAGCGTTTCAAAAGGGTTCCGTTTGTCGTAAGCATGGGCGTAAAGCCCATCTTGCGTGCGGTAACGATCATTTGCGGCAAATGCGGATGCAAAAGCGGCTCGCCCATCAAATGAAAATACAAATAGTCGGTTTTGCCTCGCAGTCGTTCCGACAAAAAGCAAAACTTTTCGTAGGACAAATATTCGATTGCCCGCTTTGTACCATGACAAAACGGGCAAGAAAGATTACAGGCGTTCGTGATTTCCAGATAGATTTTCGAAAACATAAATTTATTCCTCGAAGGTGTTTTCCAACGCTTCGGACGAAATACGGATCTTTTTGCCCAACGCGTCGGGATAACCGAGATCGTCATGCTTTTTGAAGCACAGTTTCAAGAGGATCGGGCAAAGAACCGACGAAAGGATGATCAAGAGAATGGTGCCCAAAAGCGGGTCGATACCGCCCTCGCAGATCAAGCTTTTACCGGTTGCGTAAACCGCCAATGCCACCTCGCCGCGTGCGATCATGCCGCAACCGATGGCAATCGATTCTTTTCCCGTATAGCCGAACGGGCGGGCAACGGCACCGCAACCGACGATCTTGCCGATAATGCCGAGTGCCACAAAGACCAAAACAAACACAAGTCCCCGTGCCGTAAAGTTCGAAAAATCGGCGCTGATACCGATATAAGCAAAAAACATAGGGGTAAACAGCATATAGCCGCTGACAATGACTTTGCGGTCGACAAACGAGCAATCGTCCAATCCCGACAGCATAAGACCCGCCATATACGCACCGGTGATCGAAGCGATTCCGAAGAATTTTTCGGCACAATACGCATAAATAAAGCACATGGCAAGAGCAAAAATGCTGGTACGGCGTTTATGCGGATAAATGCGCACCAATGCTTTGAAAAGGGCACGCAAAACCAAGCCCAAACCGATGGTGAATACGAAAAAGCCGACGGCTTTCAAAAGAGTAATGCCGATACTTCCGCCGCCGTTAAGACCCGTGATGATACTCAAAACGATGATTCCCATTACGTCGTCGATGATGGCGGCGCTGAGGACGGTCGTGCCGGCATGGGTATTCAGTTTTCCCAACTCGCGCAAGGTTTCAACGGTAATGCCCACGCTGGTCGCGGCAAGGATACAGCCGATAAACAACGCATTCAACAGTTTCGCATGATCCGCCGCTTGCGAAAGTCCGCCCATAAACATAAGTGCACCGAGGGTTCCCAATGCGACCGGTACGGCAACACCGACGGCGGCAATGGCGGTAGCGGCGGCACCGCTTCGTTTCAATTCGCCGAAATCGGTTTCCAATCCGCTGGAAAACAGAATAAAGACAACGCCGATCTGCGAAAAGCTGTGCAATACATCCAGCTCGGTCGCGGTCGGATCGATCAACCCTTTGAATGAAAAGCCGAAATGCGAAACGATCGCAGGTCCGATCAAAAGTCCCGCCAAAATCATACCGACCACTTGCGGCAAGCCGCATTTGCGCGTAAACATGCCGAGAAGCTTGGTCGACAGCAAAATAATGCCGCAATACAGCAAAATATTCATAACATCGAATTGTTCCATGATTATGCCTTTCTTATGGTTCTTATCGTTCTTTTTGTGATTTACATTCGTTTTTTCTTTCATTCCGTCTTTTCTTCTTTGTGCTCTCGTGCCTCCGCGCCTTTTCGCGTATGTTCGGAAGCCTGTCGAAAAAACGCGATTTTGCATTTTCGCAAACGTATTTATTATAGCGCGCAAGGGTTCGAAAGTCAATCCCGACGGACATTTGTTTACACAATTCGCGATATTTCGTCTTTTCGGGGAAAAGCACACAAAAAAACACTCGGCGTATGCTGAGTGTTTTCCGACATTTGGCTGTAAAAAATATCTTCGGCTGTTTGGGGTATAAATTCGAGCTCTCGCAGTTTTAGTGAAGTGCAAGGCTATGCCTACCGCTACCGTATAGTGAAGCGTCCGCTGACGCGGACGTAAAGTTATGCTTACGGCACGGTGAAGCGTCCACCGACGCAGACGTGAAATTATGCCTACGGCATAGTGAAATATTGTGCTGTCGCACAATGTGAAGTTACGTGCGCCGCAAGGCGCACGTAGTTGAAAACGACAGATTCCTCTCGGAATCTGCCGTTTTCTGGTACGGATATTCACAAGGGATTTGGTTAAAATCATTGATTTCCTGCTGCTGAACGCTATCTTCAAAACATA
>CAYNXA010000027.1:0-12087 GCA_964401015.1 uncultured Oscillospiraceae bacterium | reverse complement strand
GGAATACGCTGATTAATACTAAACACCAATAAAATACAGGAAAAAATCCGTACCGAAATCCATTTATTCAAGATTATCGGCACAGATTTTTCCAAAATTTTAAATGGTGTTTAGTATAAGTTATATTGAATTTCCTTTTATCCTCGTTGTAAGACCGTTAATTTCGATTGCAGGGTCGTCAAGGTCAATTATAAGACATCTTCTTCCCTCAATAGTCGTTGTTCTGACCTTATCAGTTGCGTCCTTGCTGATGCTGACGGTTATTTCCGGAGTTGAAAGCTTTGTCTTAGGCTCAACAAGATTGTTTGCCGTCAAGCCGCCGTTTCCGACCTTATTTTCAAATATCGTTTTCAAGCCTTCAAGACGTTCATCACTTACACCCGAATCAGAAAGGATATTATACATTCTGTTTCCGTCAACAACAGGAAGCTCGGTTTCATTCTTTGAATTGATAACAAGCTCACGCAGCTTTTCATTAACCTGCGTTATTACCGTGTAATTAAGCTCATCTCCGCATACATCGTGCATAACCTGCTGAAAGGTTTTCTTCTCGCCATTCGCACTCATCCTGAATTCACAGCCGAGAACATCATTAACAAACGAAATATTCGGTTTTTTCGGAGATTTTGTGAAATACATTACACTGTTGACATCGGGGGCTCTGTCACTGAAAACAGGATAGAAAAATCCATCTGTAGGTTCACGGGCAATCACAAGCTCCGTATTCGGCTTTTTAGATATTTCATTACCGTCAAACATAAGTCCGTCATCATTTGTTATGGCAGGACAAACCGCACATACAATAAAATTATATTCATCTGCGGCAGAATCAAGATCGTCGCCGTTTCTGTCCCTTGACATAATACTGTATGAACAATGACCGATAATAAGCGTGTATGCAGGCTCATATGCAAGATTGTTGATTATCCTCTGCATAAGTGTGGCGCAGGCATTTTCATCGGCAAGCTTTGTCCTTACAGCCTCCCAAAGTATTCTCTGCGAGCCGCCTTCGTCATATTGTTCACGGGGAAAAGGATACTCAAGCAAACCTTTTCCAAGATTTCCCTTAAAAATCTTGGAAAGCGATTCCATAAGAACAGCACCTATCTCCTCGGGAGTAATGGAATAAAGCTCATTTGACTGAAAAAGAACGTTTTTCTGCGTATCTATATAAGCCGTCTGCACTCTGTTGAGCGTAAAAAGTCCGCTATGCTCTCCGAAATTCTTTTTTATTTCGGCAAGCTCTTTTTTATTCATAAGTAAAAACCACCTTTTCAACTATCTGGTTTAATTATACTATTTTTTTGTAAAAAAGTCAAACAAAATTTCTAAAAGCCCTTGACAATATGAAAAAGTGTGTTATTCTGTATTACAATTATTAGTACAGTTAGTACTCAAAAGGTGATAAAATGTTTACGATTAGTTCATTGCTATTGCTCGTGTTTCAATGTTTAAATCAGTTGGAATAAGTCCCTTAATAAACTTGGAGGACTCATCGTTATTTGTAGCGAGTTCCATGAATAATGATGAATATGCCTCTGACTGATAAAATTCAGTAGAAAGCTCTTCGGATTTAATAAATCTTCTGCCATCTTCACTCTTCTTACCATAAGCTTTAAGAATGATCTTTTTCATCATCGGAACCAGCTTCGATAAATCGTTACTGTTGGTGATTTCTGAAAAATCTCCATATTCCGCAGAAAGTTCGATCAGTTCGGATTTTGAAAGATTGAAATAGAATGTATCGCTTCTCTGAACATCATTGTAATCCTTATATGTTATTGTTTTTTTAACCATAATAAATAACTCCTTTCAAAAATAAAAAGGGGAGAAAAATCTCTCCCCCGAAATATACAAATAATTATTCTCCAACGCCGATAAGTTCAATAATCTCTTCGGGAAGAGGAAGTCTTGGCGTTGTTTCATCTCTGTCTTTACCGTAAATGATCTCTTCAAGTGCCGCAAGCTTCTTTGCATCGCATTTTGTGCTGTCAAGCACAATATGCGCTGTCGGCTTTGCATTTGGAACATCGACAGGTGTTGTTGAAATACTCCAGCTCATCTCGCCTGCTTCAGGACTTTCGTTGATAGTATTATACGACCTTGAAGACGGTGCAGCATTAGCTCCGTAAACAAGATGAAGCTTATAGCCATAATCTGTACCCTGAGTATCATTACCCTGAATTGTCTTATAAGCAAGACCGAACATCTTTCTGTTCTGCTGTCCTGCATATACACCCGGAGCAATTTCCTTTGAGCCATCGCATTCCATAAATTCATCGGGATAAGTATATGCACCGAGGGTAGCCGCAAACTTTTCAGCACTCATGAGATTAATATACAGTCTGTTATTTGCATATACTGCCGTGGTTTCGCCGCCTGAAGGGCTTTCCTCTACTTTGGTAACACCATTCCAAGGCACACCGTTTTCATATGCACTCGTCTTTTCATTAATTATAAAGAGTGCGCACTGTTCAATACCTGTTTCGTAGGTTCTCATACCTGTCTGATCCCATTTCATTTTTGACATAAAAAATTCCTCCTTGTTTGGTTTGTAAAATAAAAAAAGAGCCAATACCAATTAAGGTACCGACTCTGTAAAAACATTACATTACGATGTAAATTGAACCACCATTATAACGATAGCTATAAACATAAAGATTATTGCATAACAAACACCTATTACTATCCAACTCTCTCGATTTTTCCTTTGTCTTAATTCTTCAGCATAATGTTCCTTCTCAAGTTCAAAATCATTAGATTGTTTTTCTCTTGAAAGAATAGTCTTACTTTTTATTCGCTCAATTTTAACACTGTCGCTTTCTCCGACCAGTTCCCTGGAACCGCAGTACGAACAGGCAACTATCTGTCATTCATCGTCATAGTCCATAACACTTCCGCAGTGCTGGCATACGAGATGTATGGTGCTTTGACAGTTAGTATCGACCTTTGCACCGCATTTGCTGCAAAATATATCTCCATCAGAAAGCTCGTTTCCACATTTGGAACAGAACATAATGATCCCTCCAATAACTTCTTTTTAACGGTTATACCACATTTCGGAATATTTGTCCATAAAAAGCAACAAAATTTTCCGATATGTACTGCAAAAAGGACAGCATTTATGAAGTCGGTTCATCAACAGAGATCTGAAAAACATCATGATTCAGATTATCAGCAATGTAATGTTTTATATACTTACATCTTATCAGGGACGCCATTCTCTTTACAATAGCGCTGTCAGGATCAGCATCAACAACAATGACCCTGTAAACGCATTTCTGTAAATAAACGACATTTCCGCTGAAAATGTTTTCGATACCCTCTAAATCGTAAACTATCGCAGGATATTTCATTTGTATTGATTCAGGGGGCTGATAATACACGTTTTTACTTCCGAGTATTCTGCATAACTCGGTGTGCAGTTCAAGCCTGCTCTGCATTGTAAACACCCCCTAAAGTCAATACAAGTCTTGGGGGCTTTACATCTACGGAAGTGATCTTCCATTTAGCCCCCATAAACTCAACATATTTTATCGAGAAGAAATAATTGTTGGCATAAGCGTCCGCAATAATGCTCACCTCATTTGAGATGTTCACATTGTCGTTTACATTTCCGGAATTATCGAGTTTCCGAATATTTCTATAAATGTCACCCTTGTATCGCTGTTCAGTAATAACTTCCCTCCATACTCCGGGAACCGTTTCAGCCGTTCTCGAAAACCCTATATTTCCGCAAAACTTTGCCATTTTGATTTTTCTCCTTAGTCTTCGGTGGTAACGTCCTCTTCAAGAGCAATAGCAGAATAAACCCTTGTAAGTGCACCACTGATTCTTGTTTCAATAAGATACTTCTCCTGATTGAAGTCAATATCAAACTGATTGAATCTGGTAATTTCACCGCCCTTTACGCATCCGATCTGATAATCAGCAAGGTTTACAAAGATACCAAGAAGCTTCTTTTTCTTGTTGTCATCAGTCGTTCTCGTCTTGCCCTCGAACTGTTCAACTGTATAAATGTTGTTTACATTGAGTGCGGCCGCAAGATCAGCCCTGGAATCATAAATTCTTCTGCCGTTCATATCTCTTGCAAGGAGCATAACATTGAGAAGATGCGGCGTGCAGAAGAAATCAAAATTTCCACTGCCCTTATACTGTTCCCTCGCATAAAGTGAAGAGCTTACAATTGCTTCTGCATAGACATAATTATCACCAAAGCTTGCACTGGTATTTGTACCGTTAAGCTCCGCCTTAGCAGCTTCAATGTCAACGTCAGCATGAATTGTGTAAAGCTCATCGTCGTGCCAGATAGAACGAATGTGAGTTTCTTCAATCTTATCAACTTCACCATCATCACGACCATCACCGATCATAATAGCTGTTGCAATTTCTTCATTAAGATTGAGCTTCATAACATTATACTGATAATCAACAACATCAAAATCGACAATGTCGATAATATCATCTCTGTTGAGTGCGTCCTTTCTGTAAACAGTCTGCGGATCGGTTGTTCTGGAAATCAGCTTGAAGTTCGGAGCGTCTTTCTTCTTTTTGCCCTTCTGATAACCGTAAGCACGAAGCTTTGTATCTCTGATGTCAGCCTGTCTTGTGCGGATACGGGCAATAGGGCTCTTGTGAGTCTGTGACATTACTGTCGAGATCCAACCCTGATCGTTTGTAAGAAGTTCAGGTGCACCCTTCTTGATGTCCTCATAATCGGGAAAAAGTGCTTCGATTCCGTCAATACCGTGAGCAAGCGTTTCGTTCTCCTCAGAATAAAGCTCAATAGCCGCCTGAAGACTGCCTACACCGTTTGTTTTAGCAAGCTTAACAATGTTTTCTCCGTCAGCGTGTGTAAAACAATCACCCTGAATCTCATCGTTTTCAAAAAGATTGTGTTTCATAGTTTCTCCTTCTTTCTCATCATTATTTTGGGATTTCTCTTTTTCGAGAACAGTTCCGACCAATGCGTACATTGCCGTTTTCTGCTTTTCGCTTAAGGTGTTGAAAATATCCGCAATGGTCTCTTCATCTTCGGACTGATTTTCAACCTTAGTTTCAGGTTTATTGCTTGATATATTTGTATTTTCCTCCTTTTCATTATTATCATCACCATGATAAAGAGCTATCTCTTCACCCGTGTAAATGATCGCATCCTCATCTGCAAGATCACCATGCTCAATGGCAAGCGATTCAATAAATGCTCCCGGATTTGCTCCTGCCAGCACAAGACTTACCTCTTTTATATCGCCGTGAAGAACGTTTCCTCCATTTTGTTTAAGTCTGTTTGCACAAATAGAAAGAGCCGAAATATCACCATGCTCAACCAGAAGCTTGGCATTCCGACCCTGTTCAGTATCGTTAAATTTTCCGTAAGCATAAACGCCTTCGTTACAATTTTCAAGCAAAACATTTCCCAGTACATTATCTGCTGTGTTATGCTGATGATTCCATACAAGCGGAACTGTAAGTCCGTCATTGTGCTTGAAAGCGTCCTTCATGATGGTTCGCCCGTCCGAACATTTGAGATTATTTCTCGTAGCCCAGCCGGAGAAATCATACTTCTCCATTTTGATTTTCCTCCTCATCGTCATTATTACCCGCGTCACTGTCTTCGGGATGTGATATGTTCTTGTTTTTCAGCTTATCAGCCTCGGGATCGTCAGACGGTTTCAAGCCCATTTTCGCCCTGACTTCATTGGACGACATAATCTCATTTCGAGTAAGCTTGTCCGCCATTTCAGCCATTTCACCCATAGGAACAAGACTGAAAGGATCTCTGAAATACATGATCGACTGGTTTCGTGAACGTGCCGTCTTGGATAAAAACGTCCTTTTCAAAGCATTCACGATTGCGGCTATGATTGGTTTACACGTTCGTGCATAATAATTTGACATTGCTCTCTCGTCCGCTGTACCATCAAGAACACTCTGATTGATACCTAACTGGCTGTATAGCATACTCGTCAGATATTCGATCTGTTTCATCAGGTTATTTTCAACAGGACGATTAAGCTGTGTTATATGCTCTGTGCCGTCCGTGTAAGCAATACCATATTTCGACCCTGTGAGCTGATTTTCGATCTCCTTGCGGCGTTCCTCAGCTTGTTCACGCCTTGCCTGCGACTTTACAACATATGGAAGCTGTATGATAAGATCAAGCTTTCCGCTGCCGCTTTGTTCATCTATCGCATCAAGAAGCACGAGCTTTCGTATAAGCCTTTGCATTGTTGAATTTGGCTCATTTATCACCGAATACAAAGGATTTTCAACGATTGCAACATTCCGCTTGGACATAAGAACATCTTTTTTTAAGCCTGTATGTTCATCATAAACACGAACTTTAACGTGCTGTGGATACCACTCTATTATTTCTCCCGTCCTCATCGAAAGAATATCATATCCCTTCGTAACATCGGGGGCAAGGTCGGTGTCAACAGGAACGATCGCCACCACACCCTCATCAAGCATTGATAAAACAACATCTTGAATAAAAGCCTGCCCACTCTGATCAATATTTGCTTCAAAGCTTAAACAGTTATCCAACCCTGAGTTTATGAACGATGCAAAATTATTGTCATTGTCAACACGAACATGACGTATCTGTATGTCAGCAACGTCCATTGCGATACGATTGTAAACTGACGTAACTATCGACCGCTCATTACGCCCCGAAAGCCGTATGCGATCGGGTCTGTAAGAATACGAAGAACCTATCTCACGATATTCGATCCTCTGTTTTCCGTTAAAAGCATTCCAAGCGTGCATAAGTCTATCACCAAGAGAATTTCCCATTTTAGATTTTCACCGCCTTTCATCGAATTTGGGCATAAAAAAAAACCGCCGAAGCGATTCCTAAAAACTTATTCTCCCCTTTCAAAAATAAGAGAAACAGTCAATGCTTCTCTCGTTTTAAAAATTCTTCAATGCTAAGGTTTGAGTATTTATCACCGTATTCAATAATAAAAGTCGTAAACGCTGTCCACGAAACATCTTTGGTTTTTTTATTGACTTTATATATTGCATTTTCATATGTTTCCTGAGATTTTAATCCAATAAAGTAAAAATCATCGGTTTCATCTACAAAATCAATATCTTCATTAATCAAATCATTAAATGTCCCGCTTACTTCATAGTAGTCTAACATTTTGATACTCATAAAAAAATTCCCTCCTTTCGTAAAATACGCTGTTTTTAATGCGTATCATTTTACAATTTTCTTTATTTCATCCCAGTTCAGCTCCAGTCCATCTAAGCGTGCAAGCATCAAAGATTTATTGGGATCAATACGTTTCCAATAGTTTTCTACAGAAGTTCCTTCTACGCCTTGCTGAAAATCAAGAAATTTAACGATACCGTCTTTGATTTCCCAATTGAAACAATGTCCTCTATTATTGGTTTCTTTAAATGAAACTGAACACACTCCGAATGCGTTATCACCGAAACGCTTCTTTAGCATTTCTTTGGCATCTTCCGGGGATTTCCCGAATTTGACTGCTGATCCATCAAGCACTTTAACACCCTTAAAACAGCTTTCCATTACTCCTCCAGGGTTTTGTTGGGATTGACCGGGTGTACCTCTTGCAGTGACATCATAGCCAAGATGTCTTAAAATTCCCGTGACCGAACAATATGTACAATTATTACGTCCTTCGGAAGAACCCTTTAATGGGTTAGCCTTTTTAAGAGAATCTGATATAGATTCTCTAGATTGCAACTTCTTTAGTCCGCTTGATGCATCAAATGAAGGTTTTTCAATCGGAAGCTTGCCCGCTTTGTTAAAGTACTCTGAAACCGAACTCTTACCTTTGTTTATTAAAATATCAAGCTTTCCCGATTTAGCAAGCCGATATGTTCCGTATGCAGCAAGTGCAGTTACGGTAGCCGCAGCTCCAACTTTTATAGCAGTCTTTTGTCGATCACTCAGACCATGTTTTTGTGCTGTGTCTTTATCTGTTTTTTGACCACTTTCATAATTATATCTCTTTTTACCCGCATTTGTCAAGCTTCCGTCCTTATTCTGATAACGGCGTACACCCCATTTCATACCGAGAATGCCATGATGATATAAATATTTTTTCATATAGTCACACGTCTCCCCCCCAAAAAAAAAAAGAAAGAACAACTAAATTTTGTCCTTTCTTTTGATCAGTGTCTTTGATTAAATTCATTTACTATCCCGATAATTGCTGATCAAGACTGTAATTAATATAGGTATTCCGAGGAACAACGCCGTTTGTTTCCTATGCTCTCTCTCGAGAATATCGAAATCCACTATGCTGTTTCCATCGTCCAACACCTTTATCGTAGCTTTTTTCAGAGCTGGATCAGGCAGTATCGTGTTGAGTTTTTCATAAAAATTCATATAAACACATCCTTTCATAAAAGGGTATGTTTTTTTTGCGTATTATGACATCTTAATTTTATAATGCTTCACTTTATCGACGAATTTCTTTCAGTCCGAACAAGTTTTTATCAACACCAGTCTTATGAGCAACCCCTGTAACTGTAGTCCATTATGTTACACGGTCATTCAAACATATCCTTATTATGCTTGTAAGCCACATAAGCATCAAGCATAGCCGCAACCGAGTCGATCTTTTCCTCGTACCTCTTTTTGAGAAGCTTTCGGTTGCCGTTGGTATCCTGAATGGTAATGCAGTTGCCCATCGTGAATGTCATCATCTCTTCGTCGAAAAGCAGTTTACGCTCTTCCGCAAGAATTTTCAGTTCACCGAGCGGAACACTCTCCGTCTTTGCACCCTGAATGACCTTTTCAATTCCGAACGAACCGTTTTCGGTTTCCCACCGAGAAACAAATTCTTTTGCATTATATGGGTCAAAGCCAAAGCACCGCACATCATAACCTCGGTCAATAATGTGCCTGTCAAGATCATCATAAACCTCCATCATGTCTATGACCGCACCCTCAAGCACAATAAGACTTCCCTCATCAATGAACTGCTCATACTTGAAACGAACAGCTGCAGGAAGCTTTGCAAACGTATGCGATGAAATATAATTTCTTATTTTAACCCCGAATGAACCTCTTGGGAGCGGAAAAAGAAACGTAAATGCACAAAAATCATCACCCTGCGAAAGATCTCCACCCATTGCACATGGCATATTCCAAAAATCCCTCTTCTTGTGCGGGAGTGTTTCCTCATATGTAAAGTAATAGGTGTAACCCTCCATAGGAATGCCGAATCTCTTTGCAAGAATATCATTTCTCGCCGCAGGTGCTTTTTCTGCTCTGTCAACATCAAGCTGATACGTTTCATAACTGACCGTTTTTCCGATATTTGGGCTTGCCTTTATCCACATTTCAGGATTATTCACTTCATCAATACTGTCAAGCTTGTACCACCATATCGAAACGTGCGGATTGACATATTCACCCTTGAGTATGTCCATTAACTCCATTTTGATTGTGTCACCTGCTCCGTTTCGTACTGTCCCCTCCGAGCTTATAGCAACTATAAGATAATCATTTACCTTGCTCGAACCCTGCTCAATTGCACCCACAACATCTTCACGAATGTCACAGGACAACCATTCATCAACCGTCGCAACCTTGTCACGCCGTCCCTGAAGCTTTTTAATGCTCATAGGACGCACCTCAAGCAATGAACCCGTAAGGAAGTTTTCAATGCCCTTCTTCGTGGACGCAAGCTTTACTCGGTTTGCCTTTGAACCCGACGTGCTGTTGATAGAACCCTCCGTAAGGAACGTGAATAACGGTCCCCTCGAGCGGGTTATTGCTGTTCTCATCGCAGAAAGAACCTCTTCGGCCTGTGGCATAGTCGGTGCAACTGTGACCTGCTGTGTGGTCGATGTGTCAACATTCAGAAAATAATTCTGTATGCAGGAAGCGTAAACCGTCTTGGCTGTTCCTCTCGACACAATAAGATACTGCTTGTTTCGCAGCCTGTGCTTTACCTGTTTGCGTACATAGTGACCGCCATGCCCATCAGGATTAGGCTCGTAAACACTCTTTTCAACAAAGTAATACCAGCCGAAAATATCTTCTGCCCAAAGCTTGAAGCTGTCCAGCAGTTCGAGATCAGAGCCGTCTGTCAATGTCAGCTCGTTTTCACAGAATGCAATGAATCCCTCAACAGCCTGATCATCATAGTAAATGCCGGGGTTGGCAATAAGCTCATCGATCAGATTCATCTGCATGGATACCTCTCTGCAAACGGGTATCTCGCCTCTTAATACGGCATCTCTGAACTTGCCGTAATACTTTGGAACGGCAGTATTCGATAATGCCATATTAAAATTCATCTCCTAAAGCTATTGACATACACCCCTTATAGTTGTATAATTATGTAAAGTACATAAAAAAAAGGAGTGCATATTATGTTTAACCTTTTTAATCTCTTCGGCGGCCTTGATCTTGATGACTATACATGGAAATGTGACGAATGTGACAGCATTCTCAGTAACCAGCCGGGTTTCAGCACCGATTGTGGTGAATGGGAATGTACCGAATGCGGTTGTATCAATTACATTGACGAAGATAATATCATCGAAGAAGATGAAGACGGAGTTCCTGAAGGTTGTGCAGCTTGCGGCGGACCTTACCCCGATTGCAAATACAGTTGTAAACTGTTCGATGATTGAGGTTTAACAATGCAAAAATGCAAATTCTGTGGTTCAAACATTCCCGATGAAGATACTTTTTGCCGATATTGCGGAAACAGAGTTAAACCCAAGCCGTCGCCTTACAGAACGGCAAACTCTCCAAAATCGGAATATCAGGATCGTAAAAGCAAAAACAGCTTCACTGTTGATTTTATAAAATGGACAGCAGCAATTATGTTAGCTATCATATTTCTTACTATAGTCATGATAACCATAGGCTTTTTTGTTGATGAATCGACAGTTGATAACCTTGATAATGTGATTGAACTCATGACAAAACTTGGTACATTTATCGGACAATCAATTACTTCTTCTTTTTTTGACTATTAGAAATCGCATTGTCAATTTTCTTTACCATTTTGTCAGACACTGTATCATCAGAATCTTCTTTTAATAAAGAAAATGACTTCTGTATAGCTGATTTACCGAGATCAGTCATAGCATTAGAAAGAACATTAATGGCCGCCTTTTTACCTGCTTCATTGAATACTTCTTTGATAAACTTCTTTCCGGGATTGATATCTGCATCGACAAGATCCTTGAACTGCTTTTCGATTTTTAAACGTTCGATTTTCTCTTTGAGTGTCTTATCACTTAAAAGCTTACGATTCTTTGCCATGTTGGAAAGTTCGTGTCTTCTCTTAGCATTAGATATATCAGCTCTCTCTTCGGAAGAGAGCTTTTTTTTCGTCCGACCGCAGTAAGAGTTCCGTCTTTGTTCTGATAACGGCGCACTCCCCACTTCATACCAAGAACGCCATGGTGGTTAAGTTCATTAGATACTTCCATTTTGATTTTCCTCCTTCTCTTTTCTCATATTGTCAGCAATAACATAAAGCCGCCATTCAAGTTCGTTAGCAACCTTGTTCATCGCCTCAATTGCTGCCGAGTTCTGCGGAGGGTCAAAGATAAGACGCACCTTTGTGTAAATGTAAGTCCGTATCTGCGACCACCTTGGCTCGTCAGCTATAAAATCGGACCACCTCTCATCTGCCCCCGAAATAGCAAACCCATTCTCATCACCCACACCGATCTGCGTCAGCGTAGACAATACAGAATTTGTGTGCATAATAAGCTCCGGGTCAAAGTCAGCACAATCGCTGTCAATACCCAGGGCTTTTTTTACTGATAAAAGAATGCTGTCCATAAACCCTCCTCTTCAAAAATAAAAGAAAGAGAAACTGCCATTTCTGACAATTTCTCTCAATAGTTTAGTGTGTCAACAAACGAGTTGCAATCCATATACAAGTCGATACTGCACAACCTGCAATAAATCCTTTTCGGAACGAAACAAATTGAATTTCATCGATGGATTTTTGCAAGCTGTCCATTCGCTCTTTGACGCATTCGTACATAATTTTCACCTCTCTTTATAAAGAGAGGTGCAGTCTGTCCAAAAAACCCCTAATCAGGTGTCTGATTAGGGGCAAAATATATATT
>CAYNXA010000026.1:8527-12111 GCA_964401015.1 uncultured Oscillospiraceae bacterium | reverse complement strand
CTGTAATAGCGCATAACAAGGTCGGCAAGCGCATTTTCGTCGGTCAGCTCATCCGGTGAAAAGAAAATCAGTTCCTTGTCGATCAATCGACCCATACGAATGAACAAAACGGCGATAACACACAGCGTTTCGCTTTCGCAGATTCCGAAAACGTCGCGGTCGGCATGCGGGTCCGAAAGAATCTTTTGGTTTTCGTCCAGTCGTTTCAGCGCCGCAATGCGGTCGCGATATTGCGCCGCCGCTTCAAATTGAAGGTTTTCGGAGGCGCGAAGCATTTCGCTTTCAAGCTTTTCCGACACTTTGACGTAATCGCCCCGCAAAAAATCTTCGATCTCCTCATACAGATTTGCGTATTCTTCGGGAGCTATATTGCCGGTACACGGCGCGACACACTTTCCGATGTGATAATTCAAACAAGGTCGGCAAACACGTTTTCCGTATTCGAAACGCTTTCCGCACGACGCAGTTCGGAAAGTACGGTGAACCGTTTCGATAATGTCTTTTACGGCTTTCGACGACGTATACGGCCCGAAATAACGGCATTTATCGTCTTTTCGCGTGCGGGACAGAACAATGTTCGGATAAAGGGACGCGGTGATCTTGACGTACGGGTAGCTTTTCGAGTCTTTCAGCAGAATGTTATACTTCGGCTTATGGCGCTTGATAAGCTCGTTTTCGAGAATCAGCGCTTCGGTTTCGGTATCGGTGTACACGCAAGAAAAGTCGCATATATTTTCGGAAAGCTTTGCCGTTTTGACGTTCAGTTTGTCGAAGTCTTGAAAATAGGAACCGACGCGGTTGCGCAACGATTTCGACTTTCCGACGTAAATGATCGTACCGTTTTTGTCTTTCATCATATAGACGCCGGGGGAATACGGCAAGAGTTTTACTTTTTCAATCAGTTCCGAGCGGGTCATGGAACACCCCTTTCGCCTAAAGAACCTATATAAAAACAAAGAAGTCGTAGTTCGTACGACTTCTTGCATACCGAATTATTCGGCAAATCCGCTGTCTGCCAAATCGGAAAGTCCCTGCAACGCTTCCGCTTCGTCGGGACCGTCTGCAATCAAAGTCACTTTCATATCCTTGACAATAGCGAGCGAAAGAACACCGAGAAGGCTCTTGGCGTTGGCGCGTCTGTCACCGCACTCTACCCACACCGAGCTTTTGTACGTATTTGCCTTTTGTATAAAAAAGGTAGCGGGGCGCGCGTGCAAACCGACACTGTTCTTAATACAGATTTCTTTTGACGTCATTCCGATCTCTCCTTGAAGAAACAGATTTTAATATTTCGCGAAAGGCGCACGAAAAGGCGATACGCCGCCGCGACAGAGAGGCGAAGTGCAAACGACACTTCCGTCTCACAATATTCTTTTTAATATTATAGCAAACTTTTTCGGCAAAATCAAGTGCTTTTTTGAATTTTACGCCATTTCCGTACAAATTCAACAGGCAAGCCGCGTTTCATTCGCTTCTTTCGGCTGTTTTCACCACAAATGTGAAAGAGGCGTGATTCGAACTGTGCGCGTCAACCGTCTTTCCGGGGGCGATGAACAAACGCGAATCGGTCCCGACATACAGTCCGCTGTCGTCCGCATACCCTTGTGACGAAACGGAACAGGTCAAATTGACTTTTGTCTCGCCCGACGATGTGCGATCGTTTTTGTCGGCAAGCGTACTTTGCACCGATTCGACGACGCCGATGTTCCGACCGTCGTCGGTATAGATCGTATCGCCTTCTCTCAAAAAATCGTTCCC
Source organism: uncultured Oscillospiraceae bacterium (assembly GCA_964401015.1). Taxonomy (GTDB): domain Bacteria; phylum Bacillota; class Clostridia; order Oscillospirales; family CAG-382; genus UMGS1052. Next base: position 10,353 of record CAYNXA010000026.1, on the reverse strand, counting down.
ATCACTCGCAACGCCGTAGATTTCCATGGTATAGGTGACGTTTGCCGAACGATAGCGGGCGGCAAGCATATCCTCGATCGGGCGGCGGAAAAAGGCGCCGCAAACGATCGCAAGCAACGCCAACACGACGATCGCGTCGGCGGAATTGAACAGTTTTTTCGTATTAGCGGTTTTCGGCATAGAGTTCCTCCCCTTTCACTGATGTGACCGAAAGGTCCACACATTGTGCCGTATATTCCAGTTTCGGCGAACGAAAGTGCAACGTTTGACCCCGTGCAACCGTCACACCGTTTACGCTGAGCATTTCTTCGTGTTCCTCCGCGCGTGTGCGCACGGTAATCAGCATACGCACCGTATCGGGGCGGTTTGACAAATATGTGGCATCGCTTTCGATATGTGTGACCGTTCCGATAGGAAATGCCGTGTAGGTGTCATACAGCGTATCGCCGATCGCAAGATTGGCGGCAAGTGCGGAATCGATGGAGTCAATGCGCAAGGTATATTCGATATCGTATTTATATTTTGTAAAAATGCCGGCGCGCGTTACGAAAAAGCCGACGATCGAAGCAATCGAAACAGCAAGCAACAGTAGGATCACCCCATCGATACAATTGAGTCCTTTACGTTTCGTTTGCGTTTGCATATTTGTCCTCCCCTTTCGCGCGCAACACAAGGTCGCGGCTCATATAAAAGTCGGCTGCCGCACATCCGATGACCGCCGTAAGCAACAGCAGAACACGCAAGTCGGCGAAAATATCGCTCGTCAGTCCTCGAATCAGCATGGACGAAACGGCCCCCAACGATGTTACCGCCGTGACTTCAAACAAAGTATTTCTTCCGCGCGAAAGCGAAAGTGCGGAAAACAACATCCGAAACAAATAAAGGGTCATGACAACGAAGAACAAAACGCCGAACACGCCGAGCTGAGCAGTCATTTGCATATATACGTTATAACATTCGGTCACGTAGCCCTCGCCGAATCCCGAAAAAACGCGGAAAACGGCGGCAAAATTTTCTTTTCCGAGCCCGATACCGGCGGGCAGCGTAAAGGCGACGATTTCGGTCATGACGGTCAAAATGCTTTCTTTGTAGTCGTTCACGTTGAAAAAGCGGTCGGTTCCGAGAAAAGCCGAATTGGTAATAAAGAGCGAAAACGCAAGACACACCGTCAAAAGCGTCACCAGCGACGCAATCGGGTTATGAAAAGCCGCCACGATATAGAGGAGCACACCGACCATCAAAGCAAGCAGTAAACCTTTCGATCGAAGCAACAGAAGCGGTGCTACGCAAAAGACAAGGCATATAAGGGCAAAAAAACTTTGATTTTTGTTTTTGGCGACCGAGAAGAGCATAACGCAAAACGGAACGGCAAGCAACAAAAATTCTCCGAATGAAATGTGACTTTCAAACATTTTCGGAATCGAAAACGAAAGGTCGAGAGGTACCGAACGGCGGATCGCGACCAAGCGTTCGTATTCGGTGAGACGAGAAAGCAAATGCCAAATCCCCGCCTCAGCACCCGCCAACATCACCGCCGTGGCACATTTTCGCAGCATAAGTTCGTTCCGTATGCAATTTCGGAAAAGAAAATACATAAGCACCGCCGAAACTTTTATCCATGCGTCGGAACCATGTTGTGACGAGGTAAAAGCGCCGCACAAAAGAACGGCGGCAAACAACAGCACTATACAATCAAACGAGCCGAAACGAAAATTGCGTTTTCCGCGAAACGTCTTGAACAAATAGGCGACAAACGCAAAGGTCAGCAAAAGCGACAGTCGATTCGGTGACAAAAAAGGGCATAATAAGATCGGGGCGGTCATGCC
>CAYNXA010000026.1:0-8517 GCA_964401015.1 uncultured Oscillospiraceae bacterium | reverse complement strand
CTTTGAAAAGAGATATCACCAAAAACGCAAAAAGCAATACCGAAATTACGAATCTGACCGAAGTGAAAAAAGTTGCAAGTCCCATAAGCGTGCCGCAAACGACCAACAGACCGTTCGGCGCACGATACGGTTCATCGTCCGCAACACCGCCGCGTGTGAATAGGCACGTATCGAACATACGGGACAAAATTCGGCTTTTTTGGGCAAATCCGAGCAACGATTCGCGGCAAAACAGCAAAAGCAGTGCCACCGCAAATACCACCGTTGCGTCAAACATATTGTCGGCATAGCGGGTGACATCGCGTTCCACCGCCGTTCGTACCGCGCCGATGGCAAACGCATATACCGAAAAATACAACAGCAAGACGCCGATACTGCGCAACGCACATCGCGAAAGGCATTCATAAAATCGGCATATTGCCGTACAGAGAATACTCTCTTCGCATTTGGCGGCGAAGGCGTTTTTGAAATTCCGCATACCGCTTTGCAGTCGTTTTACATGTAAAATGCGTGCGAAAAAACTGTTTTTGAAGCTCTCATCGGAATCCGAAAACGATCGAAACCAGCGATAGCAAAAGGATTCATGAAACAGTTGTTCCATGCTTTTTTTATGGTTGCGGTTGTTTGATTCCAATACCGTTCCTCCCCTCTCGCCGTGTTCGTTTTATTTATATGTCCCGACAATAGGTAAATCTGTTTATTTTATGATTTTTGCGTTTTCGGATTGCGCGCACGACTGCCATACATTTCGCGCAGGCTGTCGACATACGCTTGTTCTTCGCGCGTAAGTTTTGCTTTTCGCAAAAGATCTTTTCGACGGAAAAAAGTTTTTTCCAAGGATTTTCGCTTACGCCATTTCAAAATATTGGCATGGTGACCACCGAGCAGCACTTCGGGAACACACATTCCCGCGTAATCCGCAGGTTTTGTATATTGCGGATATTCCAAAAGTCCCGACTCGATGCTCTCGTCCTCATGACATTCCGCATCGGGCAAAACGCCCGGAATGAGCCGCGCCACGCAATCGACCAACACCGCCGCCGGAAGTTCCCCGCCGGTCAGCACATAATCGCCGATCGATATTTCTTCGTCCACCACCGAATCGATAACGCGTTGATCGATTCCCTCGTAATGACCGCAAAGGATCACCAGATGTTCACAGCGAGCAAGCTTCATGGCGTGCTTTTGCGTCAGCACCTTGCCGCTCGGCGACATATAGATCGTATGCGCGCGGGGACTGTCTTTCACGACGGCGGCATGACAATCCAATATCGGCTGACAGGTCATGACCATACCCCAACCGCCGCCGTAAGGCGTATCGTCGGTGCGTCGGTGTTTGTCTTTTGTATAGTCTCGAATGTTATGACAGCGAATATCCAAAATGCCGTTTTTGCAAGCGCGACCGATCATGCTTTCGGATAGCGCGGGGCGTACCATGTCGGGAAAAACCGACAAAATATCCACTCTCATGCTCATTCACCGTCGTCGAACATTCCCGGAATCGGGCGTACGTAGATCGCTTTTTCGGGATCGACTTTTATAACAAATTCGGGAACAGCGGGCATATACGACTCTTTTCCGTCCTTTTCAACGGCATAAATATCGGAAGCGCCCCGATTGAACACATCGACAAGCGTTCCGTATTCGGCACCGCTGTCAACGTCGACCACGGGAAGTCCGATCAGATCGACGATAAAATTTTTGCCTTCGTCCAGCGGGATATCTTCGCGGCGAGCATACAAACTTTTTCCGCGAAGCAAGTCAGCCGCTTCGCACGAATCGACTCCCGAAAGAGTCAAGTAGACATAGCCTTTATAGGTCTTTGCCGACAAAACGCGAAGCGGGTCTTGTCCCTTGTCGTTCAAGAAAACGGTATTCAGCCCGCACAATACGTCCAAATCGTCGCAGTAACATTCGACTTTCAATTCTCCGCGCAAGCCTCGTTTGTTTACGATGCTTCCGACTTCCAAATATTCTTGCATAAGTTTTTCCTATCGTTATTATATGTGTTTGATCGGCTGTTTTAGGTTATCGGTTCCGCAGCGTCGGCGTTATACCCTTTCGAACGATTACGGAACACCATTCCGATTATGATTATAATACAAATCCCGTGCAAATAAAGCGAAATTTGTGAATTTTGCGATTGCGGTTGGCGCAAGACGAAAAATGGGGCTGCAAAAAAGCGTGTGTGCTTCTTTACACCCCCAAATTCACCGTTCGGTTATTCTTCGTCCGAGACGATATTGACAACAACACGTTTGTTATCACGATTTGCCGTAGCTTTTACCACGGTGCGGATCGCGTTGGCAATCTTGCCGCGTTTACCGATCACTTTGCCCATATCGTCGGCGGCAACCGTCAATTCCAGAAAAAGAGTTCCTCCCTCTTCCTTTTCGACGACAACGACCGAATCGGGATGATCTACGATAGCACGAGCAATATCCGTCAAAACCTGTTTCATCTTGTCCTCCTTAAATAACGGAAAATTAAAGAACTCCGTTCTTCTTGAGAAGGGCTTTTACCGTATCGGTAGGCTGTGCGCCGTTGGCGATCCACTGCTTAGCCTTGTCGGCGTCGATAACGACTTCCGCAGGATTCGTCAGCGGGTTATAGTGACCGATTTCCTCGATAAAGCGACCGTCGCGGGGGTAGCGGGAATCTGCTACTACCACTCTGTAAAAAGGAGCTTTCTTTGCGCCCATTCTTCTGAGTCTGATCTTTACTGCCATTTTCTTGTCCTCCAAATAATTATTTATAAGAGTGCCGCAAGCGGCACCGCATATAGCGACTTGATTGACGAGTTTTCGTCGGTTGTTACTTTTTCTTTTTCTTCTTTTTGTTTTTGGCGAGCGACTTGGATATGCGTTTGCCGAGCATACGTCCGCCGAATCCGCCGAAAGGACCGCCGCCGTTTTGTAATTGGCGCATAAGTTTGTTGGTCGCGTCGTATTGCTTCAAGAGTTTGTTTACCTCTTCGACCGTCGTACCGCTGCCCGCCGCGATGCGCTTCTTGCGCGAAGCATTGATCACATCGGGATTGTCGCGTTCGTGCGGCGTCATCGAAAGAATGACCGCTTCCATTCGGTCGATTGCCTTTTCGTCGACGTTTGCACCTTTCAGTGCGTTTTGGTCGACGCCCGGAATCATACCGACGAGCTGATCGAGTGAGCCCATTTTTCGAATGGATGCGAATTGATCCAAATAGTCGGTCAGTGTAAACTTCTGTTCGCGCAGTTTGCGCTCCAATTCTTTCGCCTTTTGTTCGTCGTAATTGGCTTCGGCTTTTTCGATAAGCGACAGCACGTCGCCCATGCCCAAAATACGCGATGCCATTCGATCGGGATAGAAAGGTTCGAGCGCGTCGAGCTTTTCGCCGGTTCCGATGAATTTGATCGGTTTGCCCGTCACTTGACGAACCGACAGAGCGGCGCCGCCGCGGGTATCGCCGTCAAGCTTTGTCAAAATAACGCCGGTCAGATCGATCTGCGAATTAAACGCTTCGGCGGCATTTACGGCATCTTGTCCCGTCATGGCATCGACAACGAAGAGCACTTCGGTCGGTTCGACCGTATCTCGTATTTCGCGTAATTCACGCATCAAATCTTCGTCGACGTGAAGTCGTCCCGCCGTGTCGATAAAGAGCATATCGTGTCCGTGACGGCGCGCATGTTCAAGTGCTTCGCGCGCAATGCGCACGGGATCTTTGCAATCCTCGATCGTAAAGACCGGAACGCCGACCTGTTCGCCGACGACCTGAAGCTGACGTATCGCCGCCGGACGATAGACGTCGCACGCGGCAAGCAAGGGGCGTTTCCCCTGCTTTTTATACATAAGAGCAAGCTTCCCGGTGTGGGTCGTCTTGCCGGCACCTTGCAGACCCGCCATCATAACGACGGTCGGAGGCTTCGGTGAGATGACAAGCTTTGAATTGGTGCCGCCCATCAGAGCGGTCAATTCCTCATTCACGATTTTCACGATCTGCTGAGGCGCGGTAATGCTTTCGAGCGCATCGCTGCCGACAGCGCGTTCGGAAACCGTTTTGATAAATTCTTTTACTACCTTAAAGTTGACGTCCGCTTCCAGAAGTGCGATCTTAATTTCGCGCATTCCCTCTTTTACGTCGGCTTCGGTCAATTTTCCTTTGTTCCGAAACTTCTTGAAAGCATTGTTCAACCGATCGGTCAGGCTTTCAAACAAGCGGGCACCTCCTCTCGGTCAGTTTGCAAGGTCGGAAATTGCCGACGCATGCTTTCGTATTTCGCGCAAGACTTCCGATCCGCCGTCCGCGCTTTTCTCGGCGGGACACGCCGCACACAAAGCGACGATCGAATCGGAGCGCTCTCGAATTTCTTGCATTTTTGAGGAAAAGCCGAGCTTTTCTTCGCAATTTTCGAGAAACTGTTCGGCGTGTTTCAGTTGATCGCGCACGCCCTGCCGTGTGATACCGATCGACTCGGCGATCTCGGACAAGGACAAATCGTCGTTATAATACGCTTCGACGGCGAATTTTTGTTTTTCGCTCAACAGCGTGCCGTACCAATCGTATAATTGGGAAACGTAAAGATTCTTTTCGCTCATATGTCAACCGTAAACCTCGAATGTGTGTAAAGCTTTTTTCTTTACAGGCGTTATTGTATCACAGACATACGCGTTTGTCAAGCATTTTTTCGATTTTTTCGAAAATTTCGCAAACGATCGTCGCCCGCCCCCACAGTGGATGCGCTTTACAGGTAAAAATGCATGGCGTCGACAAAATCTTCCACCACGTCGAAGATCTGCGATCGGTCGACATCAAAGTCACGGAAGTAACCGAGCAGTTCGTCCATACGTGCGCGGTTATCGGTAATATCGTCGATACGCTCGAATATGCCGTTCTCGTCGGCAAAGACAAGTCCCCACATCGGTATATCGCCGTTTTCGGACTCTTTAATCGTCCGAATGCACGACACGACGTATCGGTCGCATACGATCTTTTCTTCTTCAGTATTCGGATTTTCAAATGTCAATTTCATACCGTTCTCCTCTCATTCCTCAAAACACATTTCTTTGTTTATGCATATACATACCAATGTGTACGACGGAAAGTTTTTTGACACAAAAAACATCATTTATTTGTGATTGCTTTCGCGTCGGTATGATAGAATTACCATATTTTCGCCCGAAAATCAACGGGTTTTTCGCCGTTTTTAATCGCTTTTCGCCGCAATTTCGAGGTTGAACCGAAAAAAAGTTAACAAATAATACGATATATCTTAACAGACGTTCATAAAACTATCAACTCCTTGTGAACGCACACTTCATCTTTTATTAACCGTGCAACAGTCGACTTTTTCGTTCGACCGCTTTACAAAAAACGGATTTCGTGATAGAATGAATACATTCTTTCAATCATCATGCTTCAACCATTCAACTTATTTTGCCGAAAGGAAACGGAGGAAAATTTATGAAAAACATTGCCGAACTGGATTCGAACTTTGCCGTAAAATGCGATCACACGGACGGCGATACGGCATTTTACGATATTTTGCAAGAGCCGTTCCGTCTGTATGGGCTTATCCCGCCGAACGAAGAAACGGATATTTTTCACCGCATACCGTGTTCGGTTGCCGAAACGATCAGCGAGGGCGTCCGCGAATTGAACTTTCACGCCAGCGGCGGGCGATTGCGTTTCGTTACCGATTCGCCGTATATCACCCTTTCGGTACAATTTGCTTCTTTCGGTTATATGTCGCATTTTGCTTTCAGCGGAAGTGCGGGCTTCGACGCCTACGAAAAAACGTCGGACGGTTATCGCTATTTGGGCACTGCCGTTCCGCCGTTCCAAGCCTATCAAACCAACGCCTACACCGTCGAAATTCCTCTCGTCGATTCTCGTATGCGGGACATCACCTTGAACTTCCCGACATACAGCGGCGTCCGTTCGGTTCTGGTCGGCTTACGCAATGGTGCGTGCTTACAAAAGGCGGCGGAATATACCGTAACGAAACCGGTCGTTTTTTACGGCTCGTCGATCACGCAAGGCGGCTGTGCAAGTCGTGCGGGAACCATGTATTCCTCTGTTTTGTCACGTATGCTGGACTTTGACTTTATCAATCTCGGCTTTTCGGGCAACGCGAAAGGTGAAAAAGAGATCGCCGAATACATTGCGGGACTTCCTATGAGCGTTTTCGTATACGACTACGACCACAACGCGCCGACCGTAGAACATCTCCGCAAAACGCACGGGCGCCTGTTTGATATTTTCCGCGCCTCTCAACCGACAACGCCCGTTATTTTCATGCCCCGTCCGCACCACGAACTGTCCGATGACACCCTTGCGCGCCTTGCTGTCATTCGCGAGACCTATGACCGCGCGCTTGCCGACGGCGATAAAAACGTCTACCTTCTTTCGGGCAGTGAACTGACCGCGCTTTGCGGCTGTGAGGGACTGGTCGACAACTGTCATCCCACGGATCTCGGATTTTATTCGATGGCACAAGCGATCTATCCGTTACTGAAAAAATGCCTGTACGGAGGTTAAACTTCCTATTTACTTTTAACTTACCGTAAACAAAAAGCAACCCGACGCTCGGAAAAAGTGTCGGGTTTTTGTGCATCTTTTGTATTTCGCATTTCTTTCCGTATCGGGAAGATTCTCAAAGGAGCTGTATGCCGTGGTCCTTGCAAAGACGAATATCTTCTTCTTCCCATACCGACGACTGAACCTCGCCGACGTGTGCTTTGCGCAAGAAGAACATACACATTCTCGATTGCCCGATACCGCCGCCGATGGTATACGGCAGTTCGTGATTGAGCAAAGCTTTTTGGAACGGAAGCTCGGCGCGTTCGGGGCAACCGCGTTCTTCCAGCTGACGGAGCAACGCGTCCTCGTCCACGCGGATTCCCATAGACGAAAGCTCCAAGGCAATATCCAAAACGGGGTAATACACGACGATATCGCCGTTTAGCGTCCAATCGTCGTAATCGGGCGCACGTCCGTCGTGGATTTTTCCCGAACGAAGCTTGCCGCCGATCTGCATGATAAACACGGCACCGTGTTCGCGTGCCGCCGCCGTTTCGCGCTGTTTGGGGGTAAGGTCGGGGTAACGATCTTCCAATTCCTGCGCGGTAACGAAGGTGATGTCACGCGGCAGAAATTTCGAAGCAAACGAATATTCCTCGGCGATATAGCGTTCGGTATGGCGAAGTGCGGCATAGATACGGCGCACAAAATCTTTCAAAGTTTCGATGTTACGGTCTTCTTTGTCGATCGTAACTTCCCAATCCCACTGATCTACGTAAACCGAATGAAGGTTGTCGGTATCCTCGTCGCGACGAATCGCGTTCATGTCGGTGTATAATCCTTCGCCGCGAATAAAGCCGTAATGCTCGAGGGCAAGACGCTTCCATTTGGCAAGCGATTGTACGATCTCGACACGGTCGGTTTGATTCTTGATGTCAAAGTCAACGGGTCGTTCTATGCCGTTCAGCGTATCGTTAAGCCCCGACGCAGTTTTCACAAACAGCGGAGCGGAAACGCGGGTCAAATTCAATTGGATCGACAAATCGCGTTCGAAGAAATCCTTGACTTTTTTGATTGCAACCTCTGTTTGACGAATCGTCAAAAGAGAACGGTAGCCGTTCGGCAAAAGCAGATTCGGCATATAAAACACTCCTCTCGGAATCGGAATTGACGCTTACAAGGTACCGAAGATACGGTCGCCCGCATCTCCGAGACCGGGGATGATGTATTTGTTTTCGTTCAAGCATTGATCCACGCAGCCACAATAGATCTCAACGTCGGGATGGTCGTGCGAAAGACGTTCGATTCCTTCGGGAGCGGCGATGATAGACATAAACTTGATATGATGACAACCGCGCTGCTTAATGAAGTTGACCGCCGCGGAAGCACTTCCGCCGGTCGCAAGCATCGGGTCAACCAAAATCACAAGACGCTTATCGATATCCTCGGGTAATTTGCAATAATATTCGTGCGGTTCGTGCGTTTCGGGGTCACGGTACAAACCGATATGTCCGACCTTTGCGGAGGGAACCAGCGCAAGCATACCGCCGACCATACCGAGACCGGCACGCAAGATCGGAACGATGGCAAGAGTTTTGCCGGCAATTACCCGCGTTTTGGCAACGGTTATGGGGGTCTTCACTTCGATTTCTTCGGTGGGAAGGTCACGCATGGCTTCGAATCCCATAAGCATGGCAATTTCTTCGATGAGTTCACGGAACTGTTTACTGCCCGTATTTTCGTTACGAAGAATGGAAATTTTGTGAGAAATCAGCGGATGATCGAAAACGGTTAGATTCGGTTTGTTCATAACAGCCACCTCGTATGTTTTGATTATGATTTATGATGTTGAATTCATTTCTTGATATTTTACCAATTTTTGCGACGGTTTGCAATAGTTTTTCGAAAAAAACTTCGAATTTTGCACTTTCTTTTCGATTCGTGCGCGAAAATCTCGGAAAAAGAAAAAAATATCGGGCAATTGCCCTTGACTTTTTGCGAAAAAAATGCGATAA
>CAYNXA010000025.1:0-12376 GCA_964401015.1 uncultured Oscillospiraceae bacterium | reverse complement strand
TGACGTTCTTCCTTTTCTTTTTTGTCTTTTCGTTATGTTATCGGGTAAGGGTGATTGGGAGTAATGCCGCGGCGGCATTCTTACCGCGAAAAAACAGAAAGGCCCTCTGCTCACGAAAAAACAGAGGGCGACAAGATCGCGGTACCACCTCGGATTTGTCGGAACCTTGCGGAACCGACCTTAAAAGGTCTGCGAAAGAACGCATACCTCAAAGACGATAACGGGTCACCCGTCGTGTCCTACGCAACGCCGCAAAGCGCCTTCGGCACGAAGCTGACAAAGGGTATTCGAAATCGACACCGCACATCGGCTTACACCGCCCGCCGACTCTCTGCTGTACGCATGTCGCTCTACTTGACTTTGCTCAAAGCTTTTATTTCATTATAATACCATATTTTTTCGTATTTGTAAAGGGCTTTTTACTCATTTTACAAGTTTTTTTGCCAAAGTCCGCTCTCGATTCGACCGGAAAGACGAAAAACTTCGCTCGTCCTCTTGACAAGCGAAGCGTCATATGCTATAATGTGTTTATTAGTTTATGCTCCGCGTATGCGGACGACCGAACAACCGAATAGCTCTTATCGAGAGAGGCTGAGGGGACAGGACCTATGATGCCCGGCAACCTGCGCGACTTTGCGCAAGGTGCTACTTCCTGCGGGACCGACGAAAGACGGCAAGATTGCCGAAAAATCGGTTTCGAAAGATGAGAAATGCATTTCTTTCCCCCGACTGTCAAAAGGCGGGGATTTTTATTGCTTTCGGGCGGTTACGGCAAAAAAAGTCGGCGCGGACAAAACGGTACGGAAAACGCAAAAAGCATGAAACACAAAACACAAAACAAAACGGAAAGGATGAACCCGAATGAAAAAAATACTCTTTACTTCCGAGTCGGTAACCGAAGGACACCCCGACAAAATATGCGACCTTGTGTCCGATTCGATCCTCGACGCGATCCTTGCCAAAGATCCGAGCGCGCGCGTTGCTTGCGAAACGGCGACGACGACGGGATTGGTTATGGTGATGGGTGAAATTACGACCGATTGCTATGTGGATTTTCAAGGCATCGTGCGCAAAACGATTGAAGAGATCGGCTATGACCGCGCGAAATTCGGCTTCGACTGCCATACTTGTGCCGTTCTCAATTCGGTACACGAACAATCGCCCGATATTGCGCTCGGTGTGGACAAATCGTTCGAAGCCAAAAGCGGCGATACCGACCCGTACGATACGGGTGCGGGTGACCAAGGCATGGTGTTCGGCTATGCATGCAACGAGACGCCCGAACTTATGCCTCTTCCGATCTCACTGGCACATAAACTTGCCCGCCGTTTGACCGAAGTACGCAAGAACGGAACCCTTTCCTATCTGCGCCCCGACGGAAAAACGCAAGTCACCGTCGAATATCGCGACGGCGTGCCCGCACGTGTGGATACGGTGGTCATTTCTTCTCAGCATGCGCCCGAAGTGGATTCCGAGACCATTCGTCGCGATGTTATCGAGCACGTGATCACACCGGTTTTGCCGAAAGAATTGTTCAATGCCGAGACCCGCATTTTCGTAAACCCCACCGGTCGTTTTGTTGTCGGCGGCCCGCAGGGCGATTCAGGACTTACGGGACGTAAGATTATTGTGGATACCTACGGCGGATATGCGCGTCACGGCGGCGGTGCTTTCTCGGGCAAAGACCCGACCAAGGTGGACCGAAGCGCGGCATATGCGGCTCGTTATGTTGCGAAAAACATCGTAGCGGCGGGACTTGCCGACAAATGTGAAGTACAGATCGCTTATGCTATCGGTGTGGCAAAACCGGTGTCGGTTTTGGTGGATACGTTCGGAACCGGAAAAGAGAACGACGAAGTGCTTGCGGCGGCGGTTGCAAAAGTGTTTGATCTGCGTCCCGCAGCGATTATCGAAAGTTTGCGTCTGCGCCGCCCGATTTACAAACAACTTGCCGCGTACGGTCATTTCGGTCGAGAAGATCTCGGCGTGGCATGGGAAACCCGCGATAAGGTTGACGCGTTGCGCGACGCGGTTGCCACTCTCAAAAACTAAATCAAATATAAGACGCTGTAAAAGCGGGGAATTGTTGCTTTTCGAAAGCAAAGGGAAACACCGTGTGTTACTTTTTTCTTTTATTTCCGTTTCCAAAAGAAAAAGTAACCAAAAAGAAAAGAATTCGGGGCGCTCTGCGCCGCGCCCCGAAAACCCGTGGCGATTGGTGCGGGACAGGATTGCCGAGCTATGCTCAGATAATTTGCAAAGGGCAATCGCGCTTACCGATTACGTTGCCTCTTAATGGACGAAAGGGACAGCGATACACGTTTAACAAGATCCGTTTTCTAAGCAGTAAAACGGATTTTAGCTTTATGAAAATCGCTGTTCTTTTCGTATAGCAAGAGACAGTTGATAAAAGCGCGAACGATGTTGTTTATGTTTTACTCATGCACATTGATCGGCAGTTCCGTTTTTTGACATGCGGGGGTTGTTAAGGGGCGGCGGAGCCCCCCTTGACGCTTCTTTCTTTTCGGTTATCTTTCTTTCTCGCAAGAAAGAAAAGAAACGTATTTCGCCTCACTTTGAAAAGCGGGAAACTTCCCACAAAACGGTTGGGTTTTTTCGTTTCACAGCCGTATTGACAACTTTTTTGTAAAATTCGAACAAGTTGCACAGAACTGCTCCGCGTTTTTTGGGCAATAGGTAAAAATATTTTCGGACAGCTGTTCTGATTAAACAAAAAGCGTCCAAAATAGCACTGAAAAGTTCTAAAAAGCAAAAAAACGCGACGTTTTTGTGCAATAGTTACAAATTACGGAATCAAATTTTGGGAATTTAACCTCTTTCTTTTTTTTGCAAATTTTGGTATCATATCAGTGTTGCATAAAATGTCTTAAAAGGGACGAACGTCCCTTGGATATTGTTATAAACTTGTAGGAGGATATTATCACATGGCAAGCGTATCGTTAAAGCACATTTATAAGAGATATCCCGGCGGCGTTACCGCTGTATCGGATTTCTGTCTCGAAATCAAAGATAAGGAATTTATCATTCTCGTAGGTCCTTCCGGTTGCGGTAAGTCGACCACCCTCCGCATGATCTCCGGTTTGGAAGAGATCACCGAAGGTGAACTTTACATCGGCGAACGTTTGGTTAACGACGTAGCCCCTAAGGACAGAGACATCGCCATGGTGTTCCAGAACTACGCTCTTTATCCGCACATGACCGTGTTTGAAAACATGGCATTCGGTTTGAAACTTCGCAAGACCCCCAAGGAAGAAATCAAGCGCCGCGTGGAAGAGGCTGCTCGCATCCTCGACATCAAGCACTTGCTCGACAGAAAGCCGAAGGCTTTGTCCGGCGGTCAGCGCCAGAGAGTTGCGCTCGGTCGTGCGATCGTTCGTGAGCCGAAAGTATTCCTTCTCGACGAACCGTTGTCCAACCTCGACGCAAAGCTGCGTGCTTCCATGAGAACCGAGCTTACCAAGCTCCACAAAAAACTCGGCACCACGTTCATCTACGTAACGCACGACCAGGTCGAAGCTATGACCATGGCATCGCGTATTGTTGTTATGAAAGACGGTCTTATCCAACAGGTAGATACGCCTCAAAAACTTTACGACGAACCGGTTAACCTCTTCGTTGCCGGCTTTATCGGCACACCTCAAATGAACTTCGTAAACGCTACGATTCAAAAGAAAGGCGACAGCCTCTATGCTTGCTTCGGTAGTTGCGAATTCAAGCTTCCCGCCGAAAAAGCGTCCAACCCCGAACTTCAGGGCTATATCGGTAAGGAAGTTGTCCTCGGTATCCGTCCCGAAAACATTCACGACGAACCGATGTATCTCTCGTCGCTCGCTGAGTGGGTTACCGAAGCAACTGTTGACGTTACCGAACTTATGGGTGCCAACATTCACCTTTACCTTAAGGTGGAGGAAGCCGCTAGCCTTATCGCTACCGTTTCTTCTCGTTCGCAGGCAAAGAGCGGCGATGTTATCAAGGTTGCCGTTGACGTTGCCAGAATGCACATTTTCGACAAAGACACCGAAAAGTGTATCGTTCACTGAGAATTGTTGTTTCTTATTCCCCCGACGGGTTTGCCTTGTCGGGGGATTTTTGCCGAAAAAAGATAAAAATGTTTACCGAACCGTATTTTGCACGGTCGAATCGGTGCGAATCCGCAAAAAAAGCATTTTTCGGTTGACAAACGGGAATAATTTACTTATAATAGAGGGTAGAAAATCGTGAGGACAAGCCGCGCGGCTTGCCGACAAAAAAGATAAGGAGAACAAAACTATGTATTATATCGGCGTGGACCTCGGCGGTACGAATATTGCCATCGGTATCGTAAACGAGAACGGAAAAATTCTGAAAAAGGGCAGTGTGCCCACCAAAGCGGACCGCGAAGCGGACGAGATCATTCGCGACATGGCGGGGCTTGCCAAAAAGTTGTGCGACGACATGGGCATTTCGGTTGCCGACGTGGAATATGCGGGTATCGCAACGCCCGGCACGGCGGACAGCGCCACCGGCACGGTCGTATATGCCAACAATTTGCCTTTCTTGCACTATCCGCTTGCCGACAAGCTCAAAGAATTTTTGGGTGTTAAGAAGGTTTTGATCGAAAACGACGCCAACGCCGCCGCCAAGGGCGAAGTTGCTTGCGGCGCTTCGAAAGGCTACAAAAATTCGGTTATGATCACGCTCGGTACCGGTCTCGGCGGCGGTATCGTCATCGACAACAAGATCTATTCGGGCTTCAACTTTTCGGGTGCGGAACTCGGTCACACGGTGATCGAATATAACGGACGTCCCTGCTCCTGCGGTCGTCGCGGCTGTTGGGAAGCTTACAGCTCGGCAACCGGTCTTATCAACATGACCAAAGACAAAATGCTGGAATGTAAAGATACGATCATGTGGGATATGTGCGACGGAAAAATCGAAAATGCCGGCGGCAGAACGGCGTTCGACGCCATGCGCAAAGGCGACAAAGCCGCAAAAGAAGTAGTCGATATGTATATCGCGTATCTTGCGGCGGGCACGGTCAACATGATCAATATCTTCCAACCCGAAGTGCTGGTGATCGGCGGCGGTGTTTGCAACGAAAAAGAATATTTGACCAAGCCTTTGCAGGAAATTATCGATCGCGAACAGTATTCGCGCAATAATCCCGAAGAATTAAAGACCAAGGTTCGTATTGCCGCTCTCGGCAATGATGCGGGCATTATCGGCGCGGCTATGTTGGGCGTGTAAACGGCTTTTTGCGCGACCTTTATCGGGGCGGGCTTTCCGAACGGACGGCTCGCCCGAAAGTGTTTTTTCACAAATTTTCGGAAATGAATATTTACCTATTGAAATTTGCAAAAAAACGGTGTATAATAGATAAGAATTACGAAATTACGTATTTTTTGCATTTTTTCGATTCCGAATTATTCATTCGCGATGCAACAGGAGATAAAAATGGAAAGAACGTTTGTAAAAGAAATTTTTGACGCTCCCGAAACGTTCGGGGGCAAAACCGTTACGGTTGCCGGTTGGGTGAAGAATATTCGCGCCAGCAACAGCTTCGGCTTTATCGAATTGGGTGACGGCAGCTGCTTCAAGCCTTTGCAGGTGGTTTTCGAAAGCGAAAAGCTCGAAAATTACAAAGAAATCGCAAAGCAAAACATCAGCGCCGCTCTTTCGGTTGTCGGCACATTGGAGCTTACGCCCGACGCGCCGCAGCCCTTTGAACTCAAAGCCGAAAGCATTGTCGTGGAGGGAACGTCGACACCCGATTATCCTTTGCAGAAAAAACGGCATACAATGGAATATCTGCGTACGATCGCCCATTTGCGTCCCCGCGCCAACACATTCCATGCCGTTTTCCGCGTACGAAGTGCGGCGGCACAGGCGATCCACGAATTCTTTGCGAAGCGCGGCTTCGTATATGTCAATACGCCGATCGTGACGGCAAGCGACGCCGAGGGCGCGGGCGAAATGTTCCGCATTACAACTCTGGATTTGAACGACCCGCCCCGCAACGACGACGGAACCGTCGACTTTTCGAAAGATTTCTTCGGAAAATCGACCAACCTGACCGTGTCGGGACAGCTTGAGGCCGAGTGCTTTGCCATGGCGTTCGGCAAAGTCTACACGTTCGGTCCGACTTTCCGTGCCGAAAATTCCAACACCCAGCGTCATGCCGCCGAGTTTTGGATGGTGGAACCGGAAATCGCGTTTGCCGATTTGAAAGACGATATGCAGCTTTCGTGCGATATGGTGAAATATGTGATTTCGTATGTTTTGCGCGAATGCAAGCAAGAAATGGAATTTTTCAACAAATTCGTCGACAATACGCTCATCGAACGCCTTTCGGCGTTGGTCGAAGCCGATTTCGGTCATGTTACCTATACCGAAGCGATCGAGCTTTTGCAAAAGAGCGGCAACAAATTCGACTATCCCGTTTCGTGGGGTATCGATCTCCAGACCGAACACGAACGCTATTTGACCGAAAAGATCTTCGGCAAGCCCGTTTTCGTTACCGATTATCCGAAAGAGATCAAAGCATTCTATATGCGCACGAACGACGACGGTAAAACGGTCGCCGCCATGGATATGCTGGTTCCGGGTGTCGGCGAATTGATCGGCGGTTCTCAACGTGAAGAACGATTGGACAGATTGGAAGCACGCATGAACGAATTGTCGATGAACCCCGAAGATTATTATTGGTATTTGGAACTTCGTAAATACGGCGGTGCCAAACACGCGGGCTTCGGTCTCGGTTTTGAACGACTGATCATGTATTTGACGGGAATTTCCAACATTCGTGATGTGGAAGCGTTCCCGAGAACGGTAGGCAGTGCGGAATTTTAATTTCCTCATTCGCCTTTTGAAAAAAGGAGTATTGGTTTCATGAATTATTCGCAAATGTCCGAGCGTGAGTTACAGGAACAAAAAGCACTTTTGCAACAACGCTACGATGAAATTTTAAGCCGCCATCTCGCGTTGGATATGTCACGCGGAAAGCCCGAAAAGGCGCAGTTGGAACTGTCCGAACAGATGTTGACGACTCTTTCGAGCAATGCCGACTGCTATGCCGATAACGGCACCGATTGCCGCAATTACGGACTTGTCGACGGTATTGCCGACGCGAAAGTGCTGTTTGCCGATGTGTTGGGCGTATGTCCCGAAAATATCATTGTCGGCGGCAATTCGAGTTTGAATTTGATGTACGATACGATGGTACGGTGTCTTTTGTACGGCGTAAACGGCGGAAACGGACCGTGGGTACATAACAAAGTCAATAAGTTCCTGTGTCCCGCCCCCGGTTACGATCGTCATTTCGGCATTTGCGAATCGCTCGGTATTGAAATGATCCGCGTTCCCATGACGGAAAACGGTCCCGATATGGATCTTGTCGAAGAATATGTCGAAGATCCCGACGTGCGCGGTATTTGGTGCGTGCCGAAATATTCCAATCCCGACGGCATTACGTATTCCGACGAAACGGTTCGCCGTTTCGCCGCTTTGACCCCCGCTTCATCCGATTTTCGCATTTTCTGGGACAATGCGTATTGTATCCACGATTTGTACGAGGAGGGCGACGAACTTCTCAATATTATCGACGAATGTGAAAAGGCGGGACACCCCAACCTTCCGTATGTCTTTATGTCGACATCGAAGATCACGTATCCCGGTTCGGGTGTTTCGGTGATTGCTTCGTCGGTCGGAAATATTGAATACATCAAGAGCATCATGACCTATCAAACCATCGGTCACGACAAGATGAATATGCTTCGTCACGTTCGCTATTTCGGCAATGCCGACGGTATGCGCGCCTATATGAAAAAACATGCGGCGATCTTGCGTCCGAAATTCGAGGCGGTTCTCGAAACCTTGGAACGGGAACTTGCCGATACCGATGTTGCCGAATGGACCAAGCCGCGCGGAGGCTATTTCATCAGCTTGAATACGCAATCCGGTTGTGCGCGTCGCACGGTTGCTTTGTGTGCCCAAGCGGGGGTAAAACTGACCGACGCGGGAGCGACTTTCCCGTATCGTCGCGACCCCGAAGACCGCAACATTCGTATCGCACCGTCTTTCCCGACGATCGACGATCTGCGCCGAGCGATCGAAGTTTTGTGCGTTTGCGTGAAGCTTGCGACGGTTGAAAAATATCTCGAAAAATAAAACGTTATACCGACCACGCCGCATGGGTTTCCCGTACGGCGCGGCGCTGTTTTTTCGGAAGAACGAAATCTTTCGGCAAACGAAAAGCCGAAACGAACGAGAAAGCGAAAAAGCTGCAAAAACCGGAAATCCGAAAAAGAAAAGCCGCTGACAAAAGACAGCGGAAAACAGAAAACAGGAAACATAAATCAAGTTCAAACGATACCACCGATACCTAACGAAAGGAAGTTTGCTATGAGCCGTTACGATAGTTACGAAAGCCCTTTTTCCGCCCGTTATTCTTCAAAAGAAATGCAGTATATCTTCTCTGCTCAAAAAAAGTTTTCCACATGGCGCCGCCTTTGGGTGGCTCTTGCCGATGCGGAAAAAACTCTCGGATTGGATATAACCGACGAACAGATTGCCGAGTTGCGCGCCCATGTTGACGATATCGATTTTGCCGTTGCCGAAGCGCGCGAAAAAGAAGTACGCCACGACGTTATGTCGCATATCTATGCCTACGGTTTGCAATGCCCCAAAGCGGCACCGATCATTCACCTCGGCGCGACTTCCTGCTATGTCGGCGACAATACCGACGTGATCATCATGCGCGACGCCATGCGTCTTGTTTTGAAAAAGCTGGTCGGCGTCATTGCCAATCTTTCGGATTTCGCCATGAAATACAAAGATATGCCCTGTCTCGGCTACACGCATTTGCAACCCGCTCAAACCACGACGGTCGGCAAGCGTGCAAGTCTTTGGATAAACGAACTGTATTGCGACGTGAAAGAACTGGAATTTCGTCTTTCCGAATTGAAGATGCTCGGTTCCAAGGGCACGACCGGCACCCAAGCAAGCTTTATGGAGCTGTTCGGCGGTGATGGTGAAAAAATCAAAAAAATGGAAGAACTCATCTGCAAGGCGTTCGATTTCGATGCCTATGTGCCGGTATCGGGGCAAACTTATTCGCGTAAAGTCGACGCGGGCATTTTGTCGACTCTTTCGCAGATCGCACAAAGTTGTTATAAATTTTCGAACGATATGCGCCTTTTGCAATCGTTTAAAGAAATGGAAGAACCTTTCGAAAAGCATCAAGTCGGTTCTTCGGCGATGCCGTATAAACGCAACCCCATGCGTTGCGAGCGCATTTCGGCGCTTGCCCGCTATATCATCACCGATTCGCTCAACCCCGCCTTTACCGCCGGTACGCAATGGTTCGAGCGCACGTTGGACGATTCGGCGAACAAACGAATCGCGGTTGCCGAAGCCTTTCTCGCTTGCGACGGTATGTTGAATATCATGCTGAACGTCACCGACGGATTGGTCGTATATCCCAAAATGGTGCGCGCGCGCTTGATGAACGAATTGCCTTTCATGGCGAGCGAAAATATTATGATGGACGCGGTGAAAAAAGGCGGAAACCGTCAGGAATTGCATGAAAAAATTCGCGTTCATTCGATTGCCGCCGGCAAAAACGTCAAAGAAGAAGGCGGTAAAAACGACCTCATCGAACGGATCCTTGCCGACCCGTCCTTCGGTCTTACCCGCGAGGATATCGAGTCGTCGCTTACGCCCGAACACTATGTCGGACGAGCACCCCAACAGACCGAAGAATTTATTCGCGACTGCATAAAACCGTTGCTGGAAAAATACGGCGATATAATCGAACGCAAAGCGGAACTTTCGGTTTGACATCGTGCGGTGACGACAGGACATAAGGAGGGCTCTTATGAATACCGAAACGAAACATACGAACACGTCCGACGTAAAAAGCCGTTTCAAATGGGAAACGCGCGGCAAGGCACTTGACGCCAACCTTGTGCGCGGAAACGCATATCGCTTTACCGTGTTGACTCCGAAACTTATCCGAATGGAATACGATCCGCAAGGAATTTTCGAGGACAACGCCACCCAAGCCGTCTTTTTCCGTGATTTTCCGCAAACCGACTATACGGTGCGCGAGCAGGGGAGTACCCTTACGATCGAAACCGACGCGTTGCTTTTGACCTATCGAAAGGAAGAAGCGTTTTCGCACGATACATTGTCGATCGAATTGAAAGGTTCGACACGCGGCATTTGGCATTTCGGCGACGATTGCGACGGACTCGGCGGAACGACCCGCACGTTGGATCGTGTCGACGGCGCAACGCGGTTGGAAGACGGTGTGCTGTCCCGCAACGGTTATGCGGTATGGGAAGATACGAGCGGCGCGATCCTTTGCAAGGACGGTTGGTTCGAACTTCGTCACCCCGAAACGCACGATCTTTATTTCTTCGGCTACGGTCACGCTTATCGCGAATGTATTGCCGATCTCTATCGCCTTACCGGCGCGCCGCCTCTTTTGCCCGACTATGCACTCGGCAACTGGTGGAGCCGCTACCATAAATATACGCAGGACGAATACCAAGCGCTGATCGAACGCTTCGAACGCGAAAACATTCCGTTCTCGGTTGCGGTGCTCGACATGGATTGGCATACGACCGAACTTCCCGAAAAATGTAAAGACAAAAATGAAGAACGGTTGAACAACGGTTGGACCGGATACAGCTGGAACAAAGAACTGTTTCCCGATTATAAAGCTTTTTTGCGTTTTTTGCATGAACATCGGTTGAAAACCGCATTGAATCTTCATCCCGCCGCGGGCGTGCGCGCGCACGAGGATATGTATCCCGAAATGGCAAAAGCGTGCGGCATCGACCCCGCAACCGAGAAAACGGTGAAATTCGACTGTTTGAATCCCGCATTCATGGCGAATTATTTCGACATTCTGCACCATCCGTATGAGCGCGACGGCGTGAATTTCTGGTGGATGGATTGGCAGCAAGGCACCGATTATTGGTGGATCCACGACAAAGATCATGCGAAAAACGAGTTGGAAGTCATCGACCCGCTCTGGCTTCTCAATCATTTGCATATTTTGGATATCGAGCAAAACGGCAAACGACCGATGTTTTTCTCACGGTATGCCGGCGTCGGCTCCCACCGCTATCCGGTCGGCTTTTCGGGGGATACCATCGTCACGTGGAATTCGTTGGATTTTCAGCCCTACTTCACCGCCACTGCGTCGAATATCGGGTACGGCTGGTGGAGTCACGATATCGGCGGACATATGGGCGGCTATCGCGACGATACCTTGCAGGTACGCTGGTTGCAACTCGGCGTTATGAGCCCGATCAACCGCTTGCATGACTGCTCCACCCCTTTTACGGGCAAAGAACCGTGGAAACTCGGTCCCTATTGCGAACGGCTTGCCGATTATTGGCTTCGTTTGCGTCATCGCCTGTTCCCGTATCTCTATACGATGAACTACCGCTGTCATACCGAGCTTGCACCGCTGATTTCCCCGATGTATTACGAATACCCCGAACGCGAAGCGGCGTATCATGTGCCGAATCAATATTTCTTCGGCACACAATTGATGGTCGCGCCGATCACGTCCCCCGACGACCCGCGCGCCATGCTCGGAAAAACAAAAGTGTATTTCCCGCAAGGCGATTGGTTTGACGGTTTTTCGGGTTGGCATTATCGCGGCGAGCAAACGATCGACGTACATCGACCGCTGTCGGAAATGCCGATCTTTGCCAAGGCGGGCGGAATCGTGCCGTTGCAAGACGATGCGGGAAACAATTCTCTCGGAAAAAGCGAGCGCATGACGGTGTACGTATTTCCCGGTGCCGACGGCGAATTTGTCTTGTATGAGGACGAGGGCGACGGTCACGCCTATAAAAACGGCGTGTTTGCGAAAACCCGTCTGACACTCGACTGGGACGAAACGGCAACCTTTACGATACACGGCGCCGATGGCGACTTGTCGGTATTGCCCGAACACCGCCGTTATACCGTCGTTTTGCGCGGATTTGCCGAAAGTGCCCGCGTTACGGCGACTTGTGACGGAAAGCCTCTTTCGATTTCCGCCGAATACGATGCGCAGACCCATTCGACGGTCGTTTCTTTGCCGACGCTTGCCCTTTCGCAAAGTGTTGTTCTTACCGTCCGAAATGCCGCCATGTTTGACAACCGCGACGCAGACAAGCGCGCTTTCGATATTGTTGCCCGTGCGCAGGCGTCGAACATTTGGAAATTGCTCTTCTGGCAGAACGTCGAACGCAAGCACGGCTGTCGCTTCATCGATTACGACGAATCGTTGGCAGTCGTGATGAGCGCGGTGAAAGAATTTTTGAACCTCTGTCCCGAAGAATAATACGGACCGATTCGACTTTCTTGTCGGTCG
>CAYNXA010000024.1:0-12550 GCA_964401015.1 uncultured Oscillospiraceae bacterium | reverse complement strand
GGGTATAACCGCCGCCGGGGACGATGTTCATTTGGTGGAAGCTGAATTTGATCGAGTCGAAAATAATCGGCAGATAAATGATCAGCATACCGATTGCGAAAGGAAGCACAAAGATCCAGCCGGCTCTTGCTTTTTTGGAATCAAGTGCCGCTTTTTTCGACTTGGATGATTGGTTCTTTGCTTTTACTGCTGTGTTATTCATGTGGCGTTCCCCCTTTCTCAATCTTGGATGGCTATGAAGCCGAGAGAGGAAATGCTCGTGCCCTCGTAATCATAGTCGTCGGTGCCGTAGTTGAGAACAAACGATTTACCGTTCGAATAATCAACCTTGACAATATTGTCGTCGATATAAGCATGACCGGAAAGAGTAGCATCTTTCACATCGCGCAATGCTTCGTTCAATTCGGTATAGGTTTTCACCAAATCCTTCTTCCAAATGTTATACTTAATGGAATAGTACTTACTGAATTGTTCGAATTTCTTGAGTTCCGACGTGTTGTCGACGTCATTGTCGGTATAGGACAGAATAAAGTACGGGCTTGCACCGTTTTCGATGCATTTCAATACGCTGTAACCGTAGTCACCGTCAAGGTTGATTGCTGTACCGGTGTATTCCACATAACCATGGAGAACCATACCGAGGAACGGAACAGCTTCACTGGCGTATACGTTACGGCTACTGTCCAAAGGCAGATCGGTAATCAAGTCGGCGTAGCTCCAAGTATATGCGTTACCGCCGCTGACAAGGATCTTGCCGTTGTCCTCTTTGATTTTGCCGAGCAGCGATACGATAGCCGTCTTGGCTTCTTCGCGAGTAAGTTCGTTGTCCTCGTCGTTATCCGAGCTGAGGTCGGAGCCGAGCGAAGAAACCGCCATGCCGCCGATGTTCATCGACGAATACTTTTCGGCGATCTTATCGTACATTTTGAGCATTCTTTCGGCGTTGACAATGAGCGTATCGTCGTCGTCAAAACCTTGGTACAATGCACTGTATACACGGTGAGATGCCGCTTTGTTGTTGACCGTTTGAACCGCGTCTTTCTTATACGAGAAGCCGTCGGTCAAAGTATCTTTCGTTACATAGGTAAATTCGATGTCGGGATAAAGTCCGACGCCGTTTTCTGCGGCAAACTCGGAAAGTCGGATAAGACCGTCGCGTCCGCCGATGGCTTTTTGTACTTTGAGCTTGGTGGGAGCCGTATGGTCCATACCGCCGTTATACCAACCGGTAAGCTTGAGGTTGATGTTGGAAACACCCGCTTCTTTGAGCTCGGTGATCATTTTTTCACTCTGTTCAAAGGTGGTAAGAGGCGTGTTTTCGGTAATCGGCATACCCAAGAACTTTTGAGAGGTCTTGACCGAACCGAAGTTTTCAAGGAACAGGGCAATGTTTTCGTCGTTGTTTTCGGACTTGGTCAGCGCACCGGTCGCAACAAGATATTCACGAACCGATTTTGCCATGCCGACGTAGTTCGCGTCGTCGCCGTCCAACATGAAAATACGGAAGGTATAGTTGCCGGTATAGCCACGGTTTACACCGACCGTCCATTTGGCGTCGCCGGTCGAAGAAATACCGGTCAGCGCATACGTATCGGTCATTTCGGGATAAACCGTCGCGTAAGTCGAATGATATTCGTGCGTTACGCCGCCGTGGTCGGTCGAGATCTGTACCATCGAATCACCCTCTTCCATATAGGCGATATACGCGGTACGACCGTCAACGACGGGGTTGAGTCCGATGTCGTTCGGGTCGAACGTGTCGTTTTGGCTCTTAACGTCAATACCGTACAGATCGGTATATTCTTCGACGGTGATCATGCCGTCCAGCTCGATGCGTTCTTGGCGATCGACACTGTGTTCGACGATGGTATAATTTTGGTCAAGCTTGACACCGAATGCGGGCAAGCGCATAACTTCTTTGTTTTGACCGCTTGCCGCATGGAACGCATAGTCCTGACCGTAAACCTTACCCGAAATAACACGGGTGGACGATCCGATATCTTCGAAACGAACCAATACGCCCGAACCGTCGGGGTAGAACGTATAACCGGTTTCGCTTTGACGACCGGCGCCGAGATACGGCAATACGCGCAGAGCGGTGATGTCAAATGCGCTCTTGTTGTAGCTGATACTCTTGGCGGGTACACGAACTTTCAAGCCGTTATCGTCGATGTAATATTCGATTGCCATCTTAAAGAGCGGCGGGGTGGATTCGTTGCCCGAATATTCCAACAGCTCATGGTCTGCCTGCATATCCTCAAAGGTATAACCGGTATACTCTTTGATGATCGATTCGACTTCGTAACGCAGACGGGTCGAAGAGTCGTTGAACATATAGAACGCATAGTCTTTCAAAATCGGATACTTCAAGAGCAGATCGCGCTTTGCTTTTTCGGTATCACGCGTTTCGGTGCTCATGAGCGAATAACAAGCCGAAAGCTTGGTGCGGTCACGCTCCACTTGCTTGGCAAGTTGTTCGTCGGTCAAGGTTGCGTCGGGGGTTGCGTTGGCTACCGTGATCTTCGCGAGAATTTCTTCTTCGAAGCGACTTTGTTCGATCATCATAGGCGCGAGGATTCTCGCTTCTTGACGGCCGACGGTATATTCCACACGCACACCGCCGCGGATACGGCTGATCGACACCTGTTCGTTGAGGGCACTCTGTCCGAAGGTCGAATAGGTATCGCCGTTATTTCCCTTTACGTAGTCGAATACAAACTGCGACAAGAGTTGTTGTTTTGTCTTTTCGTTTGCTTTCGAAGAGCCGACGTCATAGGGGTTCGTCGTCAGAAATTTTCCGCTCGTTACATCGAGAAATGCGGCAGCACCCGTGTTTTCGTCGATGAAAATGGCATAATCGCCTTTTTCATATATGAGCTTCATGGTACACGCCACGTATTCTTGCGGGCTGGTATAGGACGTCGTATAGTAGGACGAGAAGAATTCGCTCATGGTCGAGGAATAATTCTTGTCGGTCTTATCGATCTGCGGCTTTTCGCCTCTTTTCGCTTTGGATTCGGCAAAAAGCACCTTGCCGTCGAGAACAAACTCCACGTCGCCGGTTTCACGGTTTACATACAGTTCGGTTCCGTCCGAAACGCACAATTTTTCGTAACCTTCCAGTTCGGCAAGAGTCGTCGGGCCGAGAACGATTTCGTTCTCTTCGTCAGCGACAACCGGCATAGCCGTGCCGACGAGCATCAAAGCGGAAAGCGCAAGCGATATTAAATTTTTCTTTTTCATTCTTAACACCTCTTTCACCTCCGTCAAGACACTCGGTAAGAAAGTTCCAGCACAATGTTGTAAATAAAGGAAATAATCTTTCCGATAAGGCTGGAAAACAATACGGCAACGAACATAATGAACGCCATGCCAACAATGGTAAAGAGCGAAATCAATACGTTCTTTCCGAGCGAATAATCGTGAATGGTCATCATACCGAAGAAAAGCAAGAAAGCAACCCAGAAGTAAGCAATGTTCAAGCAAAGGCTGATGATCGAAAGTTCATCGTTTGTTACAAAGTTCGAAGCAAAGGTCGTTACCATTACGAAAAAAGGCAACGGGAAGATCGCATAGCCAGTGGCAATATAAATATCTTTCAAGCTTCCTTCGCCGTCAAACAAGGTCGTCAAACACCAGTTGGCAAGTACCCACAATCCGACAGGCAAGAGAATCGAAATAGCAACCGCAA
Organism: uncultured Oscillospiraceae bacterium; assembly: GCA_964401015.1. GTDB lineage: Bacteria > Bacillota > Clostridia > Oscillospirales > CAG-382 > UMGS1052. The sequence goes on along the minus strand of CAYNXA010000024.1, from coordinate 8,859 downwards.
ACAAATTGGAGCTGTCGTCGGTCGGATTCTGCAAATAGCCGCGACCGATCGATTGATACATATACGCGATGATCGTAAGACCGATGATCAAGGTTGCGCCCTTTGCCGTCGCACGTTTTTCGTGCTTGATATCCCAATAACCGTCAAACGGGTGGAAGATCACATGATAACCGTAGAGATATTCGCGCCACAAGGTACGTTTTACCGCCGAGGATTGACCTTCGACATTCTTCTTGGCGGCAAATCCCAAGAATTTCGCGATAGCGAAGCAAATCAGCACCGCAACGATCGGTACAAGTACGATCACCTTAGACATGGCATCTTTACGAAGCTCATGATACGCGTCCGAATAGTTGGTCGTATCGTAAGCGTACTTATACATGTTCATCGCTTTTTCGTATTCGCCATTGTTGTAATAACTCTTACCGATGCCGACATACGAAAGGTCGAAGTTGGAGTTGCGCTGAAGAATGTTTGTCCAGTCCTCACGGGCAAGATCGTACAAACGCTGTTTGTTATGTACCAATGCCTGTGCAAGCAGATCGCCGTATTCGGTGCGCTTATAGACCGTAATGGCACAGTTGGTTTCGTCGAGCGCCAAAATGCTTGTTCCCATGTAATCGATAGCGGAAACCGTTTGGAGGTTACCGAGCTGGTCACCCTGGTCACCGAAAATGTAGAGCAAGCGGCCTTCATCGTCGTACGTATACAGCTTTTGACGGCGGCTGTCGACAATCGTCCACACGCCTTCTTCGTTCGGACCGAGCGCAACGTCGATGATCTTCGAGGGGCCTGTGATATTCGAAACAGTGGTTTTCATGCTCTGTACGGTAACTTCACCCGACGGAGGATAAAAACCGGTACGCATCATAACGTCCGAGCCGAGCGGGTTCAAGCGCTTAACCGGCGCATTGTCGCCCGAACGGGATTTGGATACAATGGCTTGCAATTGATCGCTGTCGCTGATAGCGGAGGTTGTCGCATATACGAAACCGCCTTTATCGATATTGATGTTGTTATATTCGACCGATACGTTTTTCGTCGATTTGCTTCTCTGTTCGGCGGTCTGCAAACGACGCCAGATCATCTGCCAAGCCGAAAGGGTATTCGACTGCGCGCCGATAAAGGCGGAGAATACTCCGTCCGAGGTCATGGCGATGATACCTTGATACGAAGCCGAGGAAACCACGTAAATACGACCCGAATTGTCGACCGAAACGGCAACCGGCTTAAAGGTCGTGCCTTCGGCAAATACATCGCCTTCCGGTTCGCCGTAGGTGCGAACGAAAGTAAATTCGGTACTCTTGTTTACCGCATCGTATACCGGCTCGGTCAAGTCAAACACGAGAATACGGTTTGCCGCCGTGTCGCAGACATACAATTGGTTTTTCGAATCGACAAACAAGCCGCGCGGATCGGAAATCGAATCCTTAACGCCCCATTCGTTGATAAAGTCGGTGATGATGCCGACAACGTTAAATTCGCCGTCGGTGATGATAACACGCTTGTTACCGGTATCGGAAATGCACACATAGCGATTCGTGATATTTCCGTCGGAATCGGTAACATCGTGCACGGTGAAATCTTTCGGTCCCGAAAGCGGAACATGCAATTTCAAACTGTCGGAATTGACAATTCTCTGCGGGACATACGCATGAGGCGACTCCATGAAATCGCCGTCAATGTTGTACGTATACGTCGCATACGGCGTAATAGCCGTAACCGGCAAGCACCCCAACAGGATCAGGAAACAGGCGGTAAGGGCTAATACGGATCTAATTTTCTTCATTTCGTCTTACCCCCTTAGTCCTTCATACCCGAGCTTGCCATGGTTTCGATAATGTTGCTCTGCGATACAACGAATACGATGATCGGAACAAGCATCATGATAACCGTAGCAGCCGCCGACGCGCCCGAACGAACGATACCGCCGGCAAGGATCTGCTGAATGGCATAGTTAAAGGTTTTAAGTTCTTCGCTGTAAATGTAAATCGAAGTACCGCTGTTCCAAAGACCTTGGAAGGAGTATACGATAAGGGTCAACCATGCGGGCTTTACCATCGGCATTACGATCTTCCAGTAAATCGTAATTTCTTTGGCACCGTCGAGTCGAGCCGATTCGAGAACCGAATCGGGAACCGAGGAATCCATGAACTGACGCATGAGATAAAGACCGAGAGTCGAACCGAATGCGGGAATGATCAGCGACCAATAGGTATCTACCCAACCGAGAGCCGACATGGTGATAAAGTTGGTAACGCTGGTAACCGTCGAGTTGAACATCAACGAAAGATAGATCAATTCGAAGATGAAACCGCGACCGGGGAAATTGATCTTGGTCAAAGCGTACGCCGCCATCGAGGCGAAGAACAAGTGACCGAATGTACCGGCAACCGAAACGAACGCGGTATTGAACACGTAACGCGAGAAAGGCACATACGATGTACTCATCAAGCGGAACAGCTCGGTAAAGTTTTTCATGGTGGGGTTGCGCACAAAGAAGCGCGGCGGGAACATCCACAATTCATCGAGCGGCTTGAGTGCCTGACAGAATGCATACAGCATCGGCAGGAACATGAACGCACCGAAGATGATAAGCATGAGGTTAATACCGAGGTCGCCTCCGACGGAGCGGTTAAGACGGTGAGATTTGATTCTGAATTTTTTCTTTTCCATCTTACTTACCTACCTTCGAAAGCATTCTGTTTACAAGAACGTTACAGCCGATCATGATGAGGAAGAGGACGGTTGCGATCGCCGACGAATAGCCGACTTCCCAACGCTGTCCACCGTAGTCCTCCAAGTGGTGCATAATCGTCCATGCGCAATAGTTCGGGGACGGGAATCCGCACAATGCGGTAACAACGCCGCCGAAACCGAACGAACCGGTAATCGACATGATTGCCGCGAACATCATTTGGTTTTTCATAACGGGAAGCGTTACGTACCAAAGCTCCTGCCAACGGTTGCGAATACCGTCAACCGCCGCCGCTTCGTAATAACTCTTATCGACTACTTGGAAACCGGCGATAAAGGACAGGAACGACGTACCCAGTGACGTCCACAACGCAACGATAATAACAAGCGTCATGATATAGTCGGTGTCTTGGAACCACAGTATCGGGGAATTGATAACACCGAGCTTCATCAAAATACCGTTTGCGTAACCATACGAGTCGGAGGAGAAAATTACCTGCCAAATGAGGTAAACCTGACCCGAAATAGACGGTGCGTAGAAAATAAGCGTTACAATCGCACGTATCTTCGGCGTAAGTTCATTGATGAACCATGCGAAAAGCAAACACAGCAAATAGGATACAGGACCCGTCATTACCGCGAAAATAGCGGTATTTTTGATAGCGATGAGGAAAATATCATCGTCCAAAAACAGACGGACATAGTTATCCATGAACAAAAATTTCGGCCATTCGAGCATGTTGAACGACGTAAAGCTCAACACCAACGACAAGATAACCGGCGCAACCGTGAAGGTGAGGAAGATGAGAAAATAGGGGGCAACCATGATGTAGCCGACTTTGTTGACAGCCATCTGACGCTTTGTCCATTCCCATTTCGTCATATCTTTTCTCAGCTTCGGAGCTGCCTGTTGGATTTCAACAGCCTTTTCAGACATTGATTTCACTCCTTAAAAATTAGTTTTTCGCAGTCAGATTGCCGTTTTCGTCAATAATGCCGTCCGCGAGCAATTCGTCCTTGGTCGGAAAATCGTATTCCGCACGTTTTCTCTCGATTTCTTTGTTAATATCGTCCATGTAGTAGCGCATTGCTTCGCTTGCCGCGTCACCGTCATCGACAACGTTGAGGAAAGCAAAGTTGGTATAACGCGCGAGAATGTAGTTACCGGGTGTCATAGGTGTGCCGCGAAGGTTTTCAAACTGTTCGCCGAGGTTCTTTGCCTCCTGCGACGACCACGGCTGACCGTAGAGCGCTTCGATATTGGCAGTGTTGTATTTTGCGGCGGAGCCCATGATGGCAACCTGTTCTTTACCGAAACGTTCTTGTGCTTCGGCGCCTACCCACCACTTGATATATTTCCAAGCGTTTTGGTCGTTCTTGGCATCGCTCATGATCATGATAGCCGAAACGCCCGTAGGCGAGTCCGCATTGAAGTTGCCTTCGCTGTCGTAAATACCGGGCAATCTTACAAATTCCCAAAGTCCTTTGATTTCGGGTGCAAAGCACAACAACTGATTGCAAAGGGTGTAATCATTGATACCGATCGGCATTTCGCCGGTACGGAAACGGTTAGCAAAGTCATACGATACGGGCTGACCGTACATGCTGAAATATTCGCACATCTGCTGGAACGCATCTAGAGCCACATTGGAATCGAGGTTCGATTCGTAGCCGACCGCACGAATATCGCCATCGCCCTTATAATACGGTTCATTCTGCTGGTACATGAAGATCTGCGTCATGCCCTGAGAGAAGCCCATCGACATGTTGTTGTCGGAAAGCACGCGGATAATGTCATACACATCGTCCCATGTTTCGGGAACGTCCAACCCCAATTCCACAAAGATGTCCTTGCGGTAGAATAGCATGTTGAACGACTGCGTTACCGGTACACCGTATACCGCTTCGGGATTGTTTTCGGCATCGTCGGGATTGTAAACGGTAAGACCCGTCCATGCTTCATCGTTGAACCAGCCTTGACCTTCGTAATCGCCGATACCGCGAACTTCGTCAAATCCTTCGTATATGTAGTTGCCGTTTTCGTCCTTTTCGGCAAGGTTCTTAACCGCCGAACGGACACCGAAGCCGGTCGCATCGGCGTCGGTCGAAACATCGGGACCGATTCCGGCGAGAACGGCGGGAAGCAACGTTCCTGTGGCAACCAACTTATAGTTTACGGCAATGTTTTCTTTGTCGGCAAAATCGTCAACCATCTCACGCATGATCTGCGCTTGGTCACGACCGGTCGTGAGCCATACTTCTACCGTTTCACCCTCGTAGCCGTCAAAATCCTGCATAGCACCATAGGCATTGTAATCGGTGAAGAACGACATAATAAAGGAACGAATTTCGAATCCGAGCGTTTCGAACACGTTCGCTTCGGCTTTGGGTGCCTTGACATCAACACCTTGAATACTGATATAATCGACGATGACCGGCTGGTTACGCGATTGGAGCAACCACGTACCGATACTACCGATATACGACTTCAAAATGCTGAGGTTGTCGGCGATCTTGTTTTGGTCGTTACCCATCAATTCGAGGGTATAGGCAACCTTATCAAGCAATACCGAGTGTTCACCTTTCTGACCGATGATCTCTTCGAGATCCGCCGATACCTGATAGAGGTTTTCGGCTTCTTTACGCATGTTGCGCAAAACATCGGGGATAAGCTTGGTAAATTCGTAGTCGGTATAGGAATCGGGGTCGGGACCCGTGATCATCAATACCTTGCGGTAATAATCGTTCATACGGGTAAGGCTTTCGTCAACCTGACGCAACTTATCCGAAAGATTGCCGAGCACACATTCGAATTCGAGGGTGTAATGCTCGCCCGCTTCGAAATAGAATTTAAATCCGATATCGCTCGATTCGTCGGCGGGATCCACATGGGTCACGTAGTCATTGAGCGGTTTGGTCTCCCAGTCGGTCGAATAATTGAACTGCAAATAACGCGCCTCGTCAAAGGGGTATTCGCCGTTGATCTTCAACGAACGGGAAGCGAAAATACCGGCATAAACCGATTGCTTCGCACGAGGGATAATATAATAGTAACCGGATTTTTCACAATCGAATTCGTAGGTGATCCATTGACCGGCGATCTGCCATTTTTCGCCGCCGATGGCATTTACCAACGTTTTGCTGGTCGAACTCGGCTCATTGAGTGACGAGGTCTTGTCGTTCACGGGGTAAATAACTTGGTCCGAAGTCGCCGTGGGGACTTCCGCCTGAAGTTTGATGGTATCTTCGGCGGTGATCTCTTCGGCAGGTTTGTTCTTTACGCTTGCGAGATATTCGGCATACGTCGGAAGCTTTTCTTCGGTGAAGAGTTCGATCGAACCGAGCAACACCGGCTCACGCGTCGAATCGAGCTGAATGGTGTGTGTTCCTTCGGTCAAATAGAACTTGAAGCTGTCGGTATAGAACGCGTTGGAATCATGCAGCGTATCCTTGCGCCATGCGGGGTCTTCGTACTTCTTGGAACGAATTTCGTTGCCCGCAACGTCCTTACGGAACGCACGTCCGTCCTCATCGGGCTCGATGGGATTTCCGTCGTTGTCTACGGCGATTTCATCTTTCCAAATACGCGAGAAAGCGATATTGCGCGCTTCTTTATAGGGCACCGAGCCGTCGATCATAACGATACGTTCGATGGCAACCGTGTTGCCTTCGATCATTTTGCCGTCAACGGTAAGGTCATCGATTTCGAGCGAAGTGGGTGCCGCCAAAATTTCGCCGCTTTCCTCGTCATAGCAGAGGTAGGAAAAGGGGAAATACGAAACGGCAATGTTGTAATAACCCGTTTCGGGAACGTCGACGGTATACCCGACCTTTCCGTCTTCGGGGGACAACACATACGCCGAAAGTCCGTCGGTATAGCCGTTCGGATCCTTTTCGTCGGTCGAAAGGACACCGTTCGGGTCGGTAAGCCGAATCACCTCACCCTCACACAACGATTCGTCGAAATCTGCCGCCGCAATCGGCGCAACGGCGGTCTTAGCGTCTTTCGCTCCCTCTGTATCGCACAAGAGCAGATACTCCTCGTAGGTCGTGGAGGTCAAAAGTTCTGCCATTTCATCCAACGAGTTCTGCGGCACGTGACTCTTTTTTTCGCCGTCGTCCGCCGCGTATACGGCAGGGGCGAGCTGAGCGGTCATGGCAGCGAACAACAGCAATGAAACGAGTTTTTTAGCTCCGTTTGCCTTCATGTTCATTCCCAAAAATCCTCCTATACTTTGCTGCGGCGCGCGACTGTCGTGGCAGACGAAAAGCCGCCTTGCGCCGAAGTGTTTCGAAATCTATGCCGTACGGGCGCGGTGCTGCAAACCGTCCCGATACCATGCATATCGACACAGCGAAAACGCTCTTTTTTGTTCCCGCCGAACGTCGTTTTCGGGTATTTTCGACCGAAAAAACGCAAGTATCGGGTAAAAATGAGCATAATACTGCCTATGTTACTAAGATAGAATACCACACATCGCATTTTTTGTCAAGAGAAACAAATATTAACTTTCTTCGCTCGGCGCCGCGTCGCGGCTTTTCCCCGAACGGTCGGATTTTTCGTTCAAATTTTCACCGTTTTTTATTAAAACTAAAAAATTGCACAAAAATTCCTTTTTGCGTTTTTGTTCTTTCGCATCAAAAATCGAAATATCCCCAATTCGCAGCGGTTTTGCGCGGTTTTGTTTGTCAAGCTCTCAGATTCGGTATATAATTTTATTTTTATGATTTTTTATCGCAATAATTTATAATTCGTGAAAAATCGTTTTGCGCACTAACAATTTCTTGGCTGTATTTGCCATTCGAACCAAGTTTCATCTGCGCACATTGCACAAATTCTCAATCGAAATTTCTACACGTTGTTCAAAATGCCGACGCGTTTTTCGCATGGTACAGCAGACCTCCTTCTGTTTTCGCGAAAAGACTGCACTTTTTTCCCAAAAACTCGGAAATAGACATTGAAAACGTCCTTCGTTTGTGCTACAATATCGGTACGGACATCCGACAAAGGCGTCGAAAACGTTACTTTCAAATTATTTTATGCAAAGGAGTACAACATCATGAAAACGTTACCCGTTGCCATTCAGGTTTATTCGGTTCGCGAAGAAGCGGCAAAAGATTTTGAAAAAACCATGCGTACCTTGAAAGAGATCGGCTACGACGGCGTGGAGCTTGCCGGACTTTACGACATTCCCGCCGCAAAAATCAAAGAGATTCTCGACAAAGTAGGACTCGTTCCGATCTCGGCACACGTTTCCGAACTGATGAACGGCGGCGCTCCCCTCGAACAGGTTCTCGACGATTACAAGACGATCGGCGTAAAATATATCGCCGTTCCCTATCTCGGCGAAGGTATGCGTCCCGGCGACGACGGTTTTGACGAGATTCTCGCCAAGATCGAAGCGATCGGCAAAAAAGCCCGCGAATACGGCATGACCCTTCTTTATCACAATCACGATTTCGAATTTATTAAAATGTCAAACGGCGAATACGGACTCGACTATATGTACAGTCACACTGCTCCCGAAAACCTCCAAACCGAATTGGATACCTGCTGGGTAAACGTCGGCGGCGAAAATCCCGCCGATTACGTCCGCAAATACACCGGTCGCGCTCCCGTCGTTCATCTCAAAGACTTCGAAGGCTCGAAATCCGAGCAGATGTACGAGCTTATCGGTATTAAATCCGAAAAGAAAGAAAACGTCCAAAACACCTTCCGTTTCCGTCCCGTCGGTCACGGCAAGCAAGATTTCCCCTCGATTCTCGCCGCCGCTCTCGACGCGGGTTCCGAATGGGTAGTTGTCGAACAAGACCAATGGTACGACACGCCCGCTCTCGAATGTGCCAAGATGAGCCGCGATTATCTCAAATCGCTCGGTTGGTAAGTGAAAGGGCGGAATTCTTATGAAACAACTTCCCTTTTCCATCGATCTCTCGGGCAAAACCGCCGTTATCACCGGTGCGGGCGGCGTTTTGTGTTCGGGCTTTGCCGAAACGGTCGCCGCTTGCGGCGCAAAGGTTGCCGTTTTGGATTTGAACGCCGACGCGGCAAAAAAGGTTGCCGATACGATCAACGCCGACGGCGGCAAGGCGCTTGCCGTTACGGCAAACGTTTTGCAAAAAGCAAGTCTCGAATCGGCACGCAACACCATTCTCGAACAC
>CAYNXA010000023.1:0-12693 GCA_964401015.1 uncultured Oscillospiraceae bacterium | reverse complement strand
GAAAAGTATTACGATATCATTCTTGTCGATACGCCGCCCGTGTTGGTCGTAACCGACGCGTTGATGCTTTCCAAGCGTTCCGCCGGCGTGCTTCTGGCATGCCGTTATAAAAAGACTTCGTTCGCCGATTTGGAACGTGCCGCCGAATCGTTGCGGTTTGCCGACTATAATTTGCTCGGTTCGGTTATTATCGGCAGTAAAACTTCGTATTTCGATAAGAAGAGCCGCTACGGATACGGCAGTACATCCGCGCACAGCGGGTCGCACGGTAAAAACAAAAAACGGTAAAAACAAGAAATGAAAAATTCCTCTTTTCACGAATACGACTCTTCAAAAAAGAACCGACTCACAACCTGTATCAAAAACATTTCGCCCTGCCGACGCGTACTTTGCGTGCTCCTTTTGCTTTTGATTGTCGGTCAAATGTTCTTTATTTTTTCCAATTCCCATAAGAACGCCGTGCTGTCCGACGCGCAAAGCGATTCGGTCGTTCGTTTGGTGACACGCGTGCTTCTCGGAAAAGATCTCGATACATTGCCCTCAAACGTGCAAGACACCGTTACCCACTTTGTTCGAAAAACGGCGCATTTCACCGAATTTGCCATTCTCGGTATGCTTTCGTCGCTATGGTGTCTTACATTCGGGCTTTTATCCGAAGGCGAATCTCGAAAAAGAGCGGTCTTTTTTGTCGGTGTGACGGCGTTTTGCTGTATCGTCGGCTTTCTGGACGAGCTTTCTCAATGCTTTTCCGACGGACGCGCCTGCCGTTTTACCGACGTTTTGATCGACACGTCGGGCGGACTTGTCGCAACAGTTGTTGTATTTATCTTGCACGCAGTTTTTCAAGTGAAACGATCAAAAAATCGATCGTCGAAATAAAAAATCGCGGTAAACCTGTACCGCACCCACAAACGAGGTGAAAAAATGAGTTTATACCGTATCGCCGATATTACGGTGGATATGCAACCGAAATACGAACGTTTACTTTCCCAATGCCGCCCCTATGCCGTACATGACGAACCCGACAAAGCGCAGATTCATCTCTCTCTTTCGGACGAATTTCTGCGGCGTAAACAAGAAGAAAATCCGCATTTAACCGTGGAAGATTGCGAATATATATGGTACGGTTCGGCGTTTTATTGCAGTATTCTCGGCTTCGGCGGTATGTTGCTTCATTCTTCTTGCGTCGCCGTCGACGGTGCCGCCTATCTGTTTTCGGCGCCCAGCGGTACAGGGAAAAGTACGCATACAGCTCTTTGGCAAAAAAAGTTCGGCAGTCGACTTTCTTTTATAAACGACGATAAGCCCGCGCTGCGCACCATCAACGGTACGGTTTGCGCTTGCGGCACACCTTTTTCGGGAAAGACCGATTTGAGCACACCGATCTGCGTTCCGCTTCGTGCCATTTGCATTTTGGAGCGTGGGGAGTCCAACAAGATTTCCCGTATTCCGTCAAGCGAAGCCTTGCCGAAGCTCTTGAACCAGACACTTCGCCCATACGACCGTGAAGCCATGCTTTGTATGTTGGACGTTCTGAACCGCATTCTGGATTCGGTTCAGGTATATCGACTCTATTGCAACACCGACGACGAGGCGGCGGACGTTTCTTACGAAGCAATGAAACAGTAAAACAGAGTAAACATACGAAAGGCAATCAGCAAGCTTTTCGAAAAAAAACAGACGATAAAAGGGGTTCTATCAGGATGAAGATCAAAGAAGGTTTTATCAAACGTACCGTCGGCGGAAGCGACGTTGTTGTCGCCGTCGGTGAAGCATCGGTTGCATTTAATGCAATGATTTCGTTAAACGGCAGTGCGTCACTGCTGTGGTCGTTGTTGGAAAACGGCGCGACCGAAGAACAGTTGCTCGCCGCTATACTGGAAAAGTACGATGTCGACGAAGCGACGGCAAAACGCGACATTTCCGCTTTTTTGGACAAAATGCGCTCATCGGGGTGCTTGGATGAATGAAAGCCCGCATGAACGGATCCTCGCGCCCATGCACGAGATCGTTCCGATAATCGAACAGACTCTTTCATGCGGCGGCAAGTTTCGCTTGGTAACCGCCGGCACAAGTATGTTGCCGTTATTGCGCAACCGCACCGATACCGTTATACTGTGTAAGCCCGCGACTCTTTCCCGATATGATATCATTTTGTATCGGAGAAGCCACGGGCATTATGTGTTACACCGTATTATAAAATGCGAGTCCGACGGCACTTTCACCCTGTGTGGCGACAATCAGCTCATATACGAGCGGGGAATAAAGCGCGATGATGTAATTGCCGTCGTTTCTCAAATCGAACGAAACGGAAAAACGATCGACCTTTCCGCTTCGGTATGTTACCGTATCTATGTGTTTTTTTGGTGCCGCTGTCGCGCCGTGCGCTTTCTTGCGTTTAAACTGCGCACCGTCGGCTCGAAAATAAATAAAGTTTTGCGAAAAATCAAAGGAGAATCACAATGACAACCAAACGTATTGCGGACACTTCCGTTATGCAATCACTCGAACAAAAAGTACAATCGTACAAAGATGCCATCCTCGGCTCGAAAAATCTCACCTCGTTTGACGGTACGGTCTACTACGTATCCAACAACGGCTCGGACGAAAACGACGGCAAGTCGCCTCAAACGGCAATCGCAACGATCGCCAAAGTCATGACTCTGCCGTTACAAAGCGGCGACGCGGTTTTGTTCGAACGCGGCGGTCATTTCCGCGGCAAGATCGTATGCGAAAGCGGCGTTACCTATTCGGCATACGGCGATGGTCAAAAGCCGATTATCAACGGCTCGCGCATGAATTTCGCAAAGGTTGCCTGGCATAAGGTCGACGGATACGAAAACGTCTATGTATGCTCCGAAAAGACCGATAATGCGGGACTCATGGTGTTCGACCTCGATATCTTCCCCGGCAATTATGAGGGAAATGCGGGCATTATGAAAAATCCCGATGAAATCATTCGCTTCAAGCACGTCGTTCCCTTCCACGGAATCGAAGATTTGAAAGAAACCGGTGAGTTTTATAACGACCTTTCGGACAATTCGCTCTATCTCTATTGCGACAAAGGAAACCCTGCCGATGTATATCATTCAATCGAAGTAGGGGAGGCGGGCTGTGTTTTCAGCGGCAAACCCGGTAACGCCGATGTGACGATCGACAACCTGTTTATTATGTATACCGGTTCTCACGGCGTCGGTTCGGCGGCAAGAAAGAATCTTACCGTAACCAACAACATTTTCGCATGGATCGGCGGTTCGGTATTGAAAGGCTATGCCGGCGGCAATCATACCCGCTACGGCAACGCCGTTGAAATTTACGGTGATTTGGACGGCTACACCGTTACCAACAACTGGATCTATCAAATCTACGACACGGGTATTACCAACCAGTGTTCGGGTTCCGCCGACGGAAACTGTGTCATGCGCCATGTGGAATATAAAGATAATCTTATCGAACTTTGCAACTGGTCGATCGAATATTACAACGTAACCGACCTTCCGAATGTTAACCGCATTTTGGAAGATTGCCATATTCACGATAACATTTGCCGAAACGCCGGCTACGGCTGGGGCGAACAGCGTCCCGACAAATGCTCGACGCACTGCAACAGCTTCGGCGTTTCCGCCGTTACGACCGACACCGTGATCGAAGACAACGTGTTCGACCGTTCCAATCACGATTTGGTTCGTATATACGACCTGTCCGGTGACCGCGCCGTCGTGTACCGCAACAATACCTATATCCAGTCAACCGAAAAGTCGCTCGGCTTTATCCACGGCAAAAACGTTCCCTACGTCGATGTCGAAGAAGCGATCGAAGCGACCTATCACGAAGAAAATCCGAACGTTTATTATACCGAATGACCATGTCCGAGGGAGTCTTGCCGAAATGAAAACGAAAATGAAAAAATTCCTGTGTTTGATACTGACGGTCGTATTGTGCGCAACTGTACTGTCCTCTTGCGGTGAGCGCCAAAAGACCTATCATTACGAAGTCGATGAAAGCATGTTTAACGTAATCGAAGCCGACGGAACATCGAAATTCAATATTGTTCGCCCCGAAAACGCTTCGCAAAGCGTTTTGGACGCGTGTGTTACGTTGAAAAAAGCAATTTTGGACGCGACGGGAGTCGAGCTTGTCATAAAATCCGATTTTGAAAAAGAGGGATATCCCGAATACCAACGGCAAGACTGCGAAATTTTGGTCGGCTACACCAACCGCGACGAAAGTGCTCTTGCGGCAGATGAACTTTCAAAAGCGCGCGATTACGCGATTTTGCAGTCCGGCACTCGCATTGCCGTCCTTTCCGCCGACAATGCTTACGCAAACGATGCGGTTGCGGGCTTTATCGAAAATTTCGTGCATGACGATACCTGTACCGTTTCCATGCAGTCCGACGAAAAGAAAATCGTTTTGTACGACTATCCGATCGACAGCTTTACGGTAAACGGTCACGATATTTCCGAATATTCGGTTGTCTATACCGACGCCCTTTACGAAAACGAAGCGAAAACCGTTGCAAATTTCGTATACGAAAACTACGGAATTTCTTTGAAAGTTTCCAAAGAGTCATCGTCAAACAAACTTTTCGACCTTTGCAGTCTCGGTTTGCGCTACACGGCCGCCGAAAAAAATTCGGCGCCCGATGAAGAAGAACTTCTTCCGTTCGAAAAGCGAATTGTCGCAAACGACGAAGGAATTTTCGTTTGCGGCGGTCTGTTTGTCAATAGATCCACCGACGCGACCGAATTCGTAAACGAATATTTTTCCGAATCCGTTCTTTCCGAACGCATCGAATACAATTTCCAAACCGAATCGACCTTGCACGAAAATCTCTATGTACGCACCGACGACACCGAACTTTTGAACGAGATCGACGAAAAAGCGGTGGCATATCGGGAAGCGGTTGTCACCTCGACTTCGGAATATGCCGACCTCGGCGAAGATTACGACGGCACGATCTATTACATATCCAACGACGGAAGCGACTCGAACGACGGTCTTTTTCCGAATACCGCTTGGGCTTCAATCGATAAGATCAACAGCACGGCATTCCGACCGAACGATGTCGTTTTGTTCCGACGCGGTGACGAATTTCGCGGCAAAATCGAAACATCCGACGGCGTTACCTATTCGGCATACGGTGAGGGTTCCAAACCGATCATCAACGGATCGCGTTGTAATTTTGCCAATTCCGCCTTTTGGGAAAAGACCGACGTGGAAAACGTCTATCGTTGCACCGTAAGCGTAGCAAATGTCGGAAACATCGTATTTAATTATTCGGGTATCATCGGCAATTACGACGAACAGATCGGCACCTTGCGCCTGACCGACCTTGACGGTTTCGAAGATTATCACGATTTGACCGAAGATCTCGAATTTTGGTCGAATCTCGTTTCGGACAAATTGTATCTGTACAGCGCTGAAGGTAACCCCGGCGACCGCTTTGATTCGATTGAAATTTGTGAGCAAGGTAACTTGTTCACCGGCAGTGCCGCAAATGTCACCGTCGACAATTTGACGCTTCTTTTCACCGGCTCGCACGGCGTCGGAAGCGGAACGGTCGAAAACAGAACGGTTACCAACTGTATCTTTGCATGGATCGGCGGTTCGGTATTGAAAGGCTATAACAACACCAATACGACCCGTTACGGCAACGCCGTCGAAGTCTACGGCGGTTGTGACGGATTCTGCGTGTCGAACAACTGGATCTATCAAATTTACGATACCGGTATTACCCATCAATATTCCACCGACGACCAAGTGATCGTCATGAAAAATATCGAATACGACCGCAATATTATCGAACTGTGCCATTGGTCGATCGAATATTACAATCGAGGCAAAATGCCCGGAAGTTTACTTGCCGATGTACACGTTCACGATAACATTGTGCTGAACGGTTGCTACGGTTGGGGAAGCGTCGGACGCGAAAACGGCGGCGCTATGTATAACAGCTTCGAGATCGTCGACGATGTAACAAATTACGTTGTCGAAGATAACATTTATGCCTATTCCAAAGGAAATGTGGTTCGCTACAACGCGGGCGGTGACGAAAAGATTACGCTCCGTCACAACACCTACGTCCAATATTACGACCGTTTGTTCGGCTACGTTCTCGGCAACTACGAACGCTACGACGCGCGCGCCGTGTCGATCTTGACCGATACGTTCCGCGAAGAAGATCCCGTTATCGTGTTCCTTATGCACGATGAAGAACGTGAAGCCGAAGAAGCGGCAAAAAAAGCCGAAGCGGCGTCTGCTCTCGGCGAATGAACGTATGTTCAAAAAACATAAAATTTTATAATAAAAAGGAGTATGTATCATGAAAACGATCCAAAACAAGGAATTGCTTGTCGGTGCCGACTTTGCGGGATTTCCGTTGAAAGAAGCGGTCGTAAAGCATTTAACCGCGAAAGGCTGGAAAATCACCGACGTCGGCGTACGCGCCGATTCCGACCCGAATGACACCGATTTGATGTTTCATCGCGTCGGCTTGCGTGTCGGAAGCATGATTTCGGAAAGGGAATTTGAGCGAGCTTTGATCTTCTGCGGCACGGGCATGGGAATCCATATTGCCGCGTCCAAATGCCCACACGTTCATGCCGGCGTGGTCGAAAGCGTTCCCGCCGCCTTGCGCGCAATCACCGGAAACGGCGTCAACGTCCTTGCCATGGGAGCGTTCTATGTAGCTCCCCAAATGGGATGCGATATCGCCGACGCCTACTTAAACGCCGAGCTTGGCAGCGGTTACGAATGGTGGCATAACTTTTACGAATTCCACAAGCTCGCCATCGACGAATTGGAAGCGTTCGACTACGAAACCTACAAAGCAAACGGCTTTAAGGTCAATAAACTCGGCGATTTTCCGCTCAAGCTTGAAACTAAACCGGAATGATTCTCTCCGCGCGTACCGCCCTTTGACTTTTCGCAAGGAGTGATACCCATGCAGAAACAAGGCAAAATTTGAATTCGGGAAACGTTCTGTTTCAACCGCCAAAAATTAGTTCCGCTAACATCAACCGATGAAAGCAAAAACAAACCGTACAAGAAAGGAAAAGATTATGAAAAAGCAATTTACTTTTATAACCTCTGTCTTTTTGGCTACGATTCTGCTTGCTCAATCCGGTGTAAATGTGGGTGCCGAAATCGGTTACGAAGGAGCACCGGTAGTTTACGTGGACAGTTACGAGGAGTTACCGGAATCGGTGCGTAAGCTCATCGAAGAGAACGATGCATACAGCCCCGAAAATCAGATGAAAAGACGCAAACAAGATGCCGAATTCAATGCATTTATCAACCGATTAAAAAGCGGGCGAGGGGAAAGTGTTGCGCAACGCGCCATTGTAACACCGACACTGACAGGACTCAAGCAATTCCCGCAAGAAACAGAATTCTACTGCGGATATGCCTGCCTGCAAAGCGCGCTGAACTATCATGGGATTGACAAAACACAACAGGAAATCGCAAGTGAAGCATATAAGACGACAGAAGGTCTTGCTTGGTTTACGGGTTCCGAAGCATTGGCGACCAATGCGAATTACTACCCCGCCTCCCAATACTTGAATCCTTGCGTAGACCACAACTTCGCGCCGTACAGTACATATTTCGGAGATTATACAAAAGAAGAACTGTCGGACTTATTGTTGAAGAACATATCTACCTTAAGAGAACCGGTTTTGATCTGCGGAATATCCAGTCACGATACATTTGAGGATTCTCATCTGGCGGGATATCCGACAACTTCGGATATCAGTCATTGGATTATTGTCTATGGGATTAAGTGGAATAACGAACAGCAGATGGTCACCGAGGTAAGCTTCCGTGATCCCGCAAAATCCAATGCCATTTCATGGAGTGGTTCCATATCGGCAAGCGCAACCGTACCGTTGAACAAAATTTATGCGTTTTCCTGCGGTCACGGTATCATCTGCTGAATGTTTGCAACGGCACCATATGAATAATTTTATATAAATTATCTTATGAGCTGATTGACATTTAGTTTCGCATACGGAGCATCGTCTTGACGATGTTCCGTATGTCGACGGTTATCTCTGAAAGGAGTTGCGCTCGAATGAAACGAAACATATGTATCAAAACGTTCGCTTTCTTACTCTGCATAGGCTTCTCTTCTTCGTTCCTGTCCTCATGCCGCGAACCGGTCGAGCCGAGATTGGATTTTACCGTATTTCAAGACGAAGAACCGCTCGAAGTCGTAAGACAATCGAAAGAATCCCCCTATTCTATCGATTATAAATTGTGGATGTATCAAGAATGCGACGATTTTACAACCTGCTACCCGAATGCCGAATTTACTCGAAAAAAATTTGAGGTTTTCGATAAATACGACTCGTTCGGCTTTTCGAAACTGTATAAGAACTACTTGTATTTCCACACCATCGACAAAGAAAAAGTAAACCGAGTGATTCGGTATAATATGCAGGATGATACAACCGAAACTATTTTCACCTACGACGGCCCCAACCAAGTGGCCATTGAAGATATCAACGATGAATATATCGTTTGGAAAGAAGATGAAAACGCCAATTGGTTCAAAGTGTCGCTCAATTACTATGATATCGCGAAAGCGGAAAGCACAAAAATTTTCACCTATCCGCGCGATGAAAACGGATATATGAACCATTGGGATTTCGACAATATCGTTTTGAACGACGATTGCATCTATTTCGACAATACCGAGGGCTATGAAGATGGGAAAGCCAACATAAACTTCTATGAATACAACATTTCTGAAGGCACCTTAACGGTAATCGACGAAAAAAGGGCTGCCGAACCCCTGACATACAAAACGCTTTCGTGGCTCAATTACGACGATGAGGCGGAAGAATACTTGTTAAAAAACATCGACGGTTCAAAGCCTATCGCCTTGGGTTCCGAGTATATACCGCTGATTTCGTCGGAAAACATTCTGGTGGGTCGAAACAGACGGGAGGGTGGCAGATACGGCATTGTATACTTCGACGGCAAAAAGTCATACCCTGTGATTCAACAATATAGCATAGCGATGTCTTTAATGAACTGTACCGATGAGTATATTACGTGGTACAGCGATAGAAACGACGTTCCTTTCTTCTACGACATTCGGAAAAAGAAAATCATTTGTGTGAATTCTTTGCAAGAACAAGACGTGAAAACCGGATATGTCGGATATGTAAACAACGATTATTTGGTATTCTCTTGTTCCAAGCATATTCCCGAACAGTACAGGAATGATGATTATACCGAGCCCATAGCGGTAGTTTATTACTTTGTCAAAACAAGCAATTTGAAATAGTTTTGCATTGCCGATGCGTATCGGTTGCCAACTTCAAACGACATTAGCTCATATGGCGAGCCGCTCCCGACAAATACATACGGGAGCGGCTTTTTTCATCAAACTATTACGCTTCCAATTGTTTGGACAAAAATGCCGCCGCCGTTTGGATCAGTTTGATTTCGGTGTCGTCGGCAACATGACTCTCGTCGCTCGGCAATAAACTGACCACCGAACCGATGATATCGCCCTCCGACACGATCGGCATACACGCCGAAACCAAGAGGCGGTCGTTTCCGTCGATGACAGTCTTTTCGGATCCGTCGCTCGTGCCGACGTATAATTGGCGCCCCTCCATGATTGCTTCGATCTCATGCGAAATTTTCTTTTCCGCCGCTTCTTTTTTCGGAACGCCCGCATATGCCACAACCGAATCACGGTCGGTAATGATGATCGGAATATCGCTTGTCTTGTACAGCGTTTCCGCATATTGCGAGGCAAACCCGAACAGTTCCCCGATCGGCGAATACTTTTTGAAGATCACTTCGCCATCACGATCGGTGAAAATTTCCAAAGGGTCGCCCTCTCGTATTCGCATGGTGCGACGTATTTCTTTCGGGATCACGACTCTGCCGAGGTCGTCGATCCTTCGTACAATTCCGGTAGCTTTCATATATAAAACTCTCCTTGTATAACGATTTTACGCTACTATTGTTTGTCGCAAGGAAATTTTTATGTAAAGAAAAAAATGGAATCTGTCGAAAAAGTGAAAAATCCGTCCGCATGAGCGAGCGCGTCGCATATTATGCACAAAAAAATCCCGATTTTGTATTGCAATTCGCGCTGTTTTATGATAAACTGATAAAAATCCCGATAAATTTGATTTATTTAATACAAAGGAGTACCGCCATGTTTTTATTACCGGAAGTGCGTGCGGACAAACATCTGTCATTCGACCATTTTCCGTCGCCCATGCACGCCGTCATTTTCCGTTTGTGGGAAACGGTTTCATCGGAACGTATTGCCAAAGTCTTAAAAACGACGGCTGAAAAAGTCGATTCCGTTGCCTATGGAATGGGACTTCAAAAACAGCAAAACTTGGATGAATGGGCGCAAAAAGGTTATATTACGATCATCAAATCGGTATGGCACTTGCTTCCGTACGAGCAACTTCTCGAATTACTCGATTGGAATGAAGAACGGTTGGCATACGTTTTGAAAGAAGATGACTTCTTGTCCGAAAAACTCGGCGGATTTAAGCAGTTTTGCGAGCCGATCGTCTACCATGAACCAACTGCCGAAGAAACAAAGCGCTCGGAAGCTATCCGTACGGTACTGGCGTCCTCTGTCGACACCGACACGCCGCCGTTTCGCTTTTTTGAAAATATGTACCCGAAAAAGCGAGATGACACCCTTTACGACGTCACCGTTACAAACGATTGAATGATTCTCGAACAATCCGAAAATGACGACGCAACGATGTTTTTGAAAGATTTTCAAGTCGAACTTGAGTCGTGCCATACGCATCCTTTTGGATTCATCCCTACATACCGATTCCGAATACCATGAAATTGATATTCGCCCCGACGGAATCGATATTCGCGCCGCCGGGTCGGTCGGAATACTTCGCGCGTTGTATTATCTTCTCGAATTGACCGAAAATCTCGAAAAATGCACCTTTCGTGTTAAAAATTATAAACGTACCCCGCAATTCAAGACACGCTATATTTATTCGTTCTGCGGTCTTTACGGCGATGTTTTGGATGCGCCGACCGAAATTTCGTTTCCCGACGAATTGTTGAAAGAATATGCCAAACTCGGTATCAACGGTGTGTGGATTCAAGGCGTGTTGTATAAACTTTGTGAATTCCCGTTCGATCCGAACGTGTCCGACGGTTGGGCAAAACGATTGGACAGCCTTAAAGCCCTTACCGAACGCGCCGCAAGATACGGTATCAAAATCTATTTGTATTTGAATGAACCGCGTTGTATGCCGAATTCGTTGTTTGAAACCTATCCGAATATCCAAGGTCAAACTTTCGACGACGGAATGTCGTGCCTGTGTACCATGACCGAACCGGTGCGTGACTACCTCAAAAACGCCTTGCAATCGCTCGTCCATGCCGTGCCGCGTATCGGCGGATTCTTCTGTATCAGTATGTCCGAAAACCGTACCAATTGCTATTCGCGTTCCAAATGGGTGAAAGTCAACTGCCCGCGTTGCCGTGATTTGAAAGGCACCGACGTGGATGCCGAAACGATCGCCGTCATGGCAAACGCCGTACACGAAGCCGACCCGAACGTTCGCTTTTTTGCGTGGGACTGGGCATGGAACGGCGTTTTCGACGAAAGCGAAGTGGACGAATTGATCGGTCGACTTCCGAAAAACGTCATCATGCAATGTGTCAGCGAAAACGGCAAAACTTTCGAAATCGGCGGTGTGAAAGGTTTTGTGGACGACTATTCACTTTCGATTGCCGGACCGAGCGAAAACACCAAGCGAGTTTGGAATGTGGCAAAGAAAAACGGTCATGAATGTTGTGCGAAAGTACAGATCAACAATTCGTGGAAATGTTCGACCGTAACATTTTTGCCGGTTTACGATACGATTCGTGCTCATATGCAAAATTTGGTAAACGAACACGTCGAGCACATTATGCTTTCTTGGACGGTCGGCGGTTATCCGTCGGATAACATTCGTATGGCGGCGGGTTTTTTCTTCAAAGACGAAGCGGCCGATCCGCAAAAACGCTACGACGAAATATTGCATATCGAATACGGGGAATATGCCGATAGGGTAAAAGCCGCCGCAAGTCGATTCAGTTGTGCTTTTGCCGAATTCCCCTTTAATATTTGTGCGATCTATAACGGTCCTCAAAACTTGTGCTCCGCCAATCTGTTGTTCGAAAAACCGACCGTATTCGATGCGACCATGACGGGATATCCGTATGACCATCTCGCTTCTTGGCGCGCGATCTATCCCGAAGATGTCTATGTGTCACAGCTGTATAAGCTTTCGAACGAATGGGAAAAGGGTTTGGAAATGATTGGCGATATTCCGACTTGCGCTTTCAAAGACATGGCGTATTACGGCTATTCGCTCTTCAAGTCGTCGTACCTCCAATCGCGCTACTGTCAAATTCGAAACGACCCGACGCAGACCGAATCGATTCTTTCGATTCTTCGAGATGAAAAAGCGCTTGCCGTACAAAATTACGCGATTATGAAACGAAACAGCACGATCGGTTATGAAGCGGCAAATCATTATTACGTATCCAAACATATGTTGCTCGAAAAAATCGTGCAATGCGACTATCTTGCGGAAAAGCTTCTTTCGTCGCATGAGTGTGAAAAGTAAAAGAGGCCTAAGGCAATACCGCACAGAAAAATAGTGCCAAATACCGCCAAGTGTGGTATAA
>CAYNXA010000022.1:0-12876 GCA_964401015.1 uncultured Oscillospiraceae bacterium | reverse complement strand
TTCGAATTCGGTTTCGGATTCGGATTTCTCGTTCCGATCGTATTTGTTTTTTATCTTCACCGAAAAGCCGTTTCCGAAACAAGACCCGTTCGGTCGGCTTTTCTGTTATCTCGGCTTCCGTCTTTTTTGATTTTTGTCCGACTTACCCTTTTATTCTTATATATCTGTGCATCCGAATCTGTATATTTTATACATCGGCGTTTTTTTGTTTTTGTATCGCAAAAGCGAACGTCGTTTTACTTATCATGCCGTCTTTTGGGGAGGAATGAATCTTGATCACTCTTTTGTCACGTCTTTTTATTCGCAATCGAAACGACTATGCCGACCCGCAAGTCCGTTGTGCTTACGGTATGTTGTGCGGATTGGTCGGTATATTTTTGAATATCTGCTTATTCGCCTTGAAATTTTTTGCCGGTATTTTGTGCGGTTCGGTTGCCGTTACCGCCGACGCATTCAACAACCTGTCCGACGCGGCGTCGAGCGCCGTAACCTTGATCGGGTTTAAGCTTTCCGAGAAAAAACCCGATTTTTCCCATCCGTTCGGACACGGCCGTATCGAATACGTGGCGGGACTCATCGTTTCGTTTTTGATACTGCTCATGGGTTTTCAATTGGGAGAAGATTCGATTCAAAAGCTGTTTACGCCCGCCGACGTACGTTTTTCGATTTTGACGGCTGTGATTCTTCTCATTTCGATTTTCGTAAAGCTGTATATGTCCTTTTATAACCGTTCGATCGGCAAAAAGATTCAATCGGCTGCCATGGGCGCCACCGCCGCCGACAGTATCAGCGATACCGTTTCGACAGCCGTCGTATTGATCGCCATGCTCTTTTCGCGCACGACCGATTTTCCGCTCGACGCGGTATGCGGTTTGCTCGTTTCG
Source organism: uncultured Oscillospiraceae bacterium (assembly GCA_964401015.1). Classification (GTDB taxonomy): domain Bacteria; phylum Bacillota; class Clostridia; order Oscillospirales; family CAG-382; genus UMGS1052. The sequence goes on along the minus strand of CAYNXA010000022.1, from coordinate 11,992 downwards.
GTCTTTATTTTAATTACGGGGATTCGCTCGACACGCGACACCGTTTCGCCGTTGCTCGGTCAGCGTCCCGAACCCGAAACCGTCGAAGAAATTCGGCGAATCGTTCTGTCCTTTCCCGAAGCGATCGGGTTGCATGATCTCGTCATCCACGATTACGGCTGTTGCCGCCGCATGGTAACCTTGCACGTCGAAGTCGACGCCAAAGGCGATATTTTGGCAATGCACGATGCCATCGATGTGATGGAACGCACGCTTGCTCAAAAGCTTGCTTGCGAAGCGACCATACACATGGATCCGATCGTACAAGACGACCCCGAATTGCAAGCCGTGCGCCGTCATGTGGAAGAATATGTCAAAGCACAGGGACAAAATCTGCAAATTCACGATTTTCGTATGGTAAAAGGGCAAACGCACACCAACGTGATTTTCGATATCGTGATTCCTTTTTCGGAAAAGGCGCCCGCACAGATCGTCGAAAACCTAAAGCGTCTTGTCAATGAATACGACAGTCATTATTTTGCCGTGATCAACGCCGATACGCAGTATTCGTAATGTGGAACTTCTTATGCACCGTAAGGTGCAATTCATGAGCCGAAAAGCTCAATTCTTGCCGACGGGCAATTCGGGTTCTCAAACGTCGCTAAAAATCCTTGTATCCCATTGGTTTACTGCAAGCACAAAAAAGAAAAGGGATTGCTTTCGCAATCCCTTTTTGGATATTCGGCAGGCGTCCAATTCTCCTGCATCTCTCGGGTTACCCCTGTCAAGCCATCGGCGTGTGGACGTGGACGTATTCTTCCACCTCGAATACCCTTTCCTTAGTGTACTTGTATTATACCATACTTATTCTGATTTGTAAAGAGTTTTTTTATTTTTTATAAGTCGTTTCCACTCCTTCTCATCAATTTTCATAAAAGTAATTACAGAATTTTTGAATTTTTCATCATCGCTTGAAGTGACTAATTTCAAAACTGTCTTAAATTGTTTATTACATTCGGTAAACGACTTTAATATTAAAGCGGTATTCGGTTTGTTTGCTTCAATGATATATTCGGGATATTGTATTGCTTGTGAAATATATTGACAATATCTCTCGAAATCATTCGGATGCCTGTCTTTTATATGCTGTATGCGTTCATCTGTGATAATAACTTCGTCCGTTCGTATATTTCCGGTCACGCATTGATAAATCATTTTGTTGATTTTTCCTATGTAATGCACATCTTAACCCCTTATTTCGACCTTATGTTATTTATTATACCACTTTTCGCTGCATTGTCAACCGCTTGCTCGCTTATACGGTCAAAAAGAGCACTCGGTTTTCCGAGTGCTCTTTTCGGTTGTTTTTTCGATATTTCAAAAAAGATTTCCGTCGGCAATTTACGGGCGGTAGATTTCCGACCATATGCCGTCGTCATCGTCGGTCAGCTTCGTACTGCCGTTTCCGTCATCAACGATCCAGAAGATTTCGTCCTGCGTGGTATTGCTGCCGGTACCGGTCGAATCGGTCGTCGTACCGTTTGCTTTTCCGTAGACCGCCGAATTTTTCGAATCGAGAATCGCGCCGACACGCGTTTTATCCTCAATGCGAACGCCCGATGCGCTTTCGCAAACAACCAACGTTCCGCCGATCTTGGCAGTCGAAGAAACCGTCACGTTGGACGCACGAACGATAACGCAACCTTTATATTCACCGCTGATCGTTTGACCGTTATTGTCGATATATGCCGAAACGATGTTATACATGATCTGCGCAAATTCGGCTCTCGTGATGTAACTCTTGGGGTTCAAACGACCGTCCGAACCGTTGACATAGCCATTTTCAACCAATGCCGCCGCATAGGGTGCAGCCCAGGAAGCGATATCGTCTTTGTCGGAAAACTTGTCCAGACATGTCGTTCCGTTATCGGCGGTCAAGCCGAATGCGCGTGCCAATACCACAAATACCTGTTCGCGGGTAATGTTTTCTTCGGGCGTCAGCAAGCCGCTTCCGTCACCGGTAAACACACCCATGGCAACCGATTTTTGCATGTATTCAAAATACCAATTCGATTCGTCAACATCGGTAAACGCAGACATATCGCCTTTCGAAACGGCGGCGAAAGCACGCACGATAATAGTCGCCATTTGCGCTCTGGTGAGATAATTTTTCGGCAAAATTTTGCCATCGGAACCGGCAAGCAAACCGTTTTCGACCGCAGAGGTCAAAGCGGTCGTCGACCAATCGTTCGGCATATCCGAAAAATCGGAAACCGAAACGGTCGCGGCACTTGTTGTACCGAGGGAAGCGGCAAGCAGTGCGCCGCCGAGAAATACGCTGAGAATTTTTTTCATGAAAATCAATCCTTTCGACTAAATTTTGTCTGTATTTTGGCGAATTGTCTATAAACTTTGGACGAAGAAAAAGGCAAATTTGTTCCGAGCGTCCCATATCTTTATTGTAACGCTTGCCCCGACATTCATCTTATCGAGTTATCGAGTGGCTTGCCTTGCATGTGGTCGAGTTTTCTTGTCCTTGCGGACCTCGAAAACTCCCGACGTTCTTCGTATAGTATACCATATTTTTATGCAAAAGTACAGCCTGTTTTGTAAAAAAATCCGCGCTTTTCGTACATTTTTTCGACAGAACCCGCTCACATGGATTTTTTTCAAAGAAATGCGAAAAAAAGCGGGGGCAAACGCCCCCGCCTCGTACTCTGTTTTCGGGTTTCAACCGATTCGGATCCGTTTCGGAACCGAGCCTTCGCCGTTTTTATTTCACGGTAGGCTTCTTCGACATATACAATGCCTTCAAATAGAGGGTATCGCCGCTCATTTCCTTACAGGTCTTTTTACCGATCGGCCAAATGTGGAACTGACGATAGAAACTGCCGTCGGGGATATCCAGTGCCGAAAGGGTATCGGTCAAATCGAAGGTCATGGTCGACCACTTGTTGGCAACAACCTTGTCTTTCGATACAACAGGCTTGCCGAACCAGCCGGAAGTGCTACCGTCGGACAATTCCAGATTACCGAACGTCATCTCACCGTACTGACCGACTGCCGCACCGCTCTTGGAATCGTAATAATAAACGATCGTTACATGCTTGTGCGTTTTGGGGCTTACCTTAGCGGTATTCATGCGATAGCTGTTGAACATCATAGTTTCGGACGAGCCGTCGGATTCAAGTTTCCAGCCTTTAACGTGGTCCATTTCGCCCTTGCCGACCGACTGCGAACCGCCGATTGCTTTTTCGAGCGAATCGAACGCATTGTCGATGAGAACCGGCGAATCGGAGTTTTCGAACTTCGGATTTCTGCCCGTATCGCTCGCATAAGCGGTCAAATCGTAAAGCAGTACAACCTGCGGCAATTCCCAATCGCCGCGAACGCCCCATACAGCGGTAAAGGTGATGGTATCTTTACCATACGTATAGGTATACGCTTCACCGGCGCCGTAAAGTTTGCCGTCGTTCGGGTCATCGTTTTTCCAGCCGCGGAAGTAGTAGCCGAGCTTTTCCATACCGAAGCCGTTGGGGAGGTTTTGGGTGCCCATGTGTTCCCATTGCATATCCGAGGGAACCGTGCCGGTCGCACCGTCTCCGTCGAACTTGACCGTGAGCAGGGGTGCCAACGACGTTTCTCCGAATCCGTTATAGCTTGCCGTGAGTGTGCCGTCGCTGTTAAGCGTTACGGTAGCGGCTGTTCCGTTGATGGTAACATTGTTGAAACCATTGCCGAAGAATTTACCGCCGTTCAGTGCAATGCGCACATCTACGGTATACTTTGTTTCATACTTGAAATATTGTTTTCCGCCGTTTTCGGCAAGTTCGGGCTTCCAGCCGTCCAGCGTTACCGTAACGTCGGTATTATCGGTTTGGGGCTTAATGCTGAGAGTCTCGGCGCCGCCGACGGGATTGCCAATCGTGATGGCAACGGGATTGCTATACAGTGCGCCGTAGCGAATTTTGGTAATCTGATAAGACGAATCGATATTTACACCGCCACACGTTCCGTTGCTCTTTTCCACATACTTGGTTTTGCTGTAATCATAAAGCCAAGTGGAACCGCTGTCGGCTTTCGTTTTAACGGAACCGTTGCTTGTGGCAGACGTAAGCGTTCCGCCCACGCCGGAATCGACCAATACCGTCTTTCCGCTCGCGGAAGCGACCATGTTGTCAAGCACACTCTTAAGCGAGCTCGAAAGTTCGGGGATAGTACCGTTCGAGAATGCGAGAATAAACGCTTTCGTCTTCGACGCAAACTTCTTCGACATTTTGATATTGCCGATCTCACCGCCGCCGATATTTACAAACACATAGCTGCTTGTATTGCTCTTGATCTGACCCGCCTTGGGCGCCAAATTCAAGGTGTCGATTTTACCGCCGTTTACGGCAAGATTGATGTTGCCGCTTACGGTGCAACCGTTTTCGCCGCCGAGATAGTAATTACCGATGGTAACACCGGATTCGATCGTCGTCTGAATCTTGTCGATCGTACCGTTGCCGCCGTCGTAGATGTCATACTTCCTGCCGACATTTTCGAGGTTGGGGCCGAATACCGACGCATAGCCGTTGGTAATAAAGCCGTTGCCGTCGTTCTTGGCGTTGATCTTGATGTTTTTGATGGTAGTATCGTTCGAGAATGCGACCGTACCGTTCAAAATAAGGGTCGAGTTCGCATCGTTTCCGACGATCGTGACCTGTTTTTCGTCGGCATGTGCGGGAATTTCGGAAAGAGTCAGCGAACCGAGGATGACGATCGTAACGTTGTCGTTGTCGTCCGCCTTTTCGATCGCGGTCGCAAGGCTGTTGAACGGATTTGCGAGCGTTCCGTCGTTGTCGGGGTCGCCGTTTACGGCGTCAACATAGTAAATGTTGCCCGTGTTCGGGTCCGCTTCCCAAACAGCTTCGAAAGTCGCATTTCCCGTAACGGTAAAGGTTGCGCCGGGGGCGTATTCGGTCGAGCCGTTTGCCCATGCCTTAAAGTTATTTCCCAATTTGGTAAACGTATTTTCGGGGAGGGTGATCACGTCGTTTTCATACGCGTAGATCGATGCGGGCGCGTAGCCGCTTGCACCGAGAGCGCTGAACGTAACAACAAATTGTTCCTGCTGTTTCCAAACGGCCGTAAACGTAATGTCATCCGTGCCGGCATTGCCGTAAACGTCACCGGGGAGAAGCAACGTCATGCCGTCGGTCCAGGTATCGGTTCCGTCGGTCGAGAAGCCCATGAACGTATAGCCGCCCTTAGCATAGGAAACATCGCTCGGAATGGTAATTTCATCGCCTACATTCACGTAAGCATCGCGCGGAACGTTCGAACCGATCGAGCCGTAGCCGCCGTCATACGCAACCAACGTACGAGTGGGGTCGCGGTCGGTCTTTTCGACGATATACTTAAACTCTACGGAATTGTCGCCGCTCTTCCAACCGCTGATGCGGAAATCGTTGCTTCCGTTGATCGTTGCGATCGAAATATCGGCGGGCAGTTTGTAGTTACTCTTACCCGAAATTTTAATCGTATAGGTATATTCGGTAGCATATTCTACGGTAGCGTCGTTTGGCGTGTGGGCGATAACCTCAACGTTATACATATCCGCATGATCTACCGACACGGGGAACTCGGTCGAACCGACTGTGGGCTTGGTTGCCGTAAGCGCAACTTCACTATCACCCATAGCACCTTCGACGAAAGTAACGGTAGTTGTGCCGAGGGCAACCGTCATCATTTCATTCGCTCCGTAGTAGCCGATAACCGCGCCATCGGAATCGGTTACCTTTGCCACATAGCCGTTTGCGGGAACGATCTTGAACACGCCGGTTTGTGGAGTATTGCAGACCGTACCGTTTGCAGGATTGGTAACATTTACGCGATATACATCTTTATGAGCAAAATTCGTAAGGTCATAGGTACACATCTTGCCACCGTTTTCGACGATAATGTGGAAATATCCACTTACGATCGCAGCACGGGCGGAGTTGTTCATGTCGGCGATTTCACCGCGTGCTCCGACTTTAACCTTTACGTCGCCGCCGATCGTAATATTTTTCATGCTGTCTGTATAGCCGTCCTGGTTAAGGCACAATTGGGAAAGATAACCGTCCAACACATCTACGTACACGTTACCGGTAATACCGTTGGAAGAGTTTGTGGAGTAAGCGCCGCCTATGGTCATATTTCCGCTGACTCTCGCGCCACCGTCCAATACGACATACTCACTTTCGGTTTTTGAGCCCATCGGACCGACGTGGATCAGTGCGCGCGTATCGATGCCTTCACCGAGAATGATCTTGTTGCCTACGGTATTCCAGTGACCGTTTGAACCAATTGCGAATGTAATATTGCGAAATTCGATTTCGCCTCCGAGGAACGGACCGTTTCCGTCTACCGTGGTAATGGTCGAAGCCGTGCCGTCCGCGCCCTCAATGGTGATGCGCTTGGTATTGGAGGGCCAGGTGGCTCCGCTTGCCGTATACGTGCCGACGATCTTGATCGTACCGCCGGTCGAAGCCAACTTTGTGATCGCCGCCGTAATGTCCTTATACGGCTTCGCTTGCGAGCCGTCACCGCCGTCTGACGCGTTGGCGTTTACGTAAAGGACGGTAGTGCCCTCTGCCGCAACCGGTACGGCAAACACAAACGTCGACAAGAGCACCGCAACGGTGAGCAGAGCCGAAAGAATTCGTCTTGTTTTCATGGAAATTTCTCCTTTTTCCTGTTTTCCCGACGCGCCGTCGGTGCAAAATCGACCGAGACAGGCGTAGGGTTTGACATTTGTATTATATATCAAGCGTCAAAAAAAATCAAGTGTTCCCGCGACATTTTCTCATCATTTTTCGCTGTTTTTTTGTTTTGTTTTTTCGTCATTTGTGCAAACCGACGATTTTCGGCGCCGCTTCTTGTGCCATGCGCACAGATGTGAATTTTTTGTTTCCGATTTTTCAGTTGTTTTTCTTTCCGTTTCTTTTTCCCCTACTCTTTGCCTCCGACGAAATATTGTGAAAAGTATTTACAAAGCACGCGGGTGGTGGTATAATATAAGGTATAATGAGGGGGTGAGCGGCAAGTTTAAGGCAAAACCATCACGCAAACCCGAATACGCCGCAACCCATAGAAAACGACCCGTGGCACGTTCCCCATAAGAGGCATATTCCAAAGCCATTCCCGAAGCGCAAACAAAATCGGTTTCTCCATACGGCAAAAATCGTATCGCGACCATATTATTCGGAACGAAGCCGACAACGCAACTGCGGCAGAATACGTCGACAATCCTCTGCGCCGCCTTTTCGGTGAGCGCCCTTGAAACAATACACCCCCGAAAGGAACCGAATCATGACACACAACAACGAAATCGAAAAAATCAACGTGCGCGGCATTTTCTTCGACAAGGTAACCATGGACATGGCGGCGGCGCGTGCCGCGTCGTTTTGCGAACGCGACGGTTTCGATTATATTTTCACCCCCAATTCCGAAATCGTCCAAGCATGTATCGACGACCCGACCCTCGAACCGATCGTAAACAGCGCATCAATGATCATTCCCGACGGAATCGGCGTGGTTTATGCCGCCAAAATTTTGGGCAGACCGCTTTACGAAAAGGTGGCGGGGTTCGACCTTTCGGGAAAGATTCTCGCGTATGCCGCCGAAAACGGCAAAAAAGTCTATCTGTTCGGTTCCGCTCCCGCGCGGGACGGCAATCCCGCCGTTTGTGAAAAAGCCGCCGAGGTTTTGAAAGCACGCTTTTCGGGTCTTGCGGTCTGCGGTATGCACGACGGCTATTTTTCGCCCGAACAGACCGACGAGATCGTTGCCGATATCAACGCGTCGGGCGCCGATATTTTGTTCGTATGTCTGGGCGCGCCCAAACAGGAAAAATGGATCTATGAAAACCGCGAAAAATTTACGACCTGTAAGCTTGCTCTCGGATTAGGCGGCAGTTTGGACGTATATGCGGGCACGGTCAAGCGTGCGCCCGACCTCTTTATCCAACTCAATCTCGAATGGTTCTACCGTCTTATCAAACAGCCGTCGCGGTTTGTCCGTATGCTGAGTTTGCCGCGCTTTTTGTTCGGAACTCTCTTTTACAAACTGTCGGGCAAAGACAAGCCGAATACGACGATATGACCCCCGTTTTCGAAAGGAAAAACAAACATGAAAGTACAACTCATCAATCATACCCCCAATCCCGACGCCACCATCGCCGCCGCCGCCAAACTGTGTTATTCCGAAGTCGGCATCGATGAAATCACCGAGGGGCTTACACCCGAAAAGACCGAAAGTTTTATTCATATGTTAAATTCGCTCGGTCACGAAAGTCCTGTCGAACACGTCACCTTTACCTTTGCCGTCGAGGGTGTTTCGCGCTCCTTGCTGGCACAACTGACCCGCCACCGCATGGCATCGTACAGCGTGCAAAGTCAGCGCTACGTCGGCAAAGAAAATTTCGAATTTATCATTCCGCCCGAAATCGACGCGATTCCCGAAGCGCGCGCGCTGTTTTTGCGCGCCATGGAAAACGATCGCGAGACCTATCGTGAGCTGAATCGGATTCTGACCGAAAAGCATACCGCCGACAATCTCGCGGCGGGTATGGACGAAAAAAAGGCAAAAAGCGCCGCATCCAAAAAAGCAAACGAAGATTCACGCTATGTCCTGTCGAACGCATGCGACACGAAGCTCGTCATGACCATGAATGTGCGATCGCTGTATAATTTCTTTTCGCTTCGCTGTTGCTCACGCGCACAATGGGAGATCCGTGCTTTGGCGCTCGAAATGTTGCGGCTGGTAAAGGCGGTTTCACCCGTTCTCTTCGAAAAAGCGGGACCGTCGTGTGTACGCGGCGCTTGCGCCGAGAGTGCCATGTCCTGTGGAAAAGCCGTCGAGGTTCGAAAGGCGATTGCCGCCCTTGCCGATGCAAACGCGGACGAATGAACCGTAATGCGAATCGTTTTACGAATCGTATTACGTGAATCGAAAGGAACGTTATTATGTCGTATGTGATCGCGCTCGACGGAACCGATGCGTCGGGCAAAGCCACTCAAACCGAACTTTTGCGCAAGCGTCTTTGCGACGAGGGGTATGCAGTCAAAACCGTGTCGTACCCCGATTACGACAGCCCGTCGAGCGGCCCTTTGAAAATGTATCTGAACGGTGAATTGGGCAAAGACCCGAACGACACCGACCCGTATGCCGCGTCGGTACTGTTCGCCGTCGACCGATTCGCGTCGTTTCGCGCGAAATGGCGCGATTTTTACGAAACGAAAGACGGCGTGATCCTGTTGAACCGTTACACCACGTCCAACGCCGTCCATCAGCTTTCGAAAATCGAAAACGACGCCGAAAAAGACGCGTTTCTCGCTTGGCTTTTTGATTTCGAATATCGTCTTTTGGGGCTTCCCACTCCCGATCGCGTGATCTATCTCGAAATGCCGACCGACATCACACTCGAACTTTTGAAAAAACGGTGCGACGAGACCGGCGCGCAGCGGGATATTCACGAAAACGACCGCGATCATCTTTTCAAAAGTCATGCCGCCGCCTTGTATGCATGCCGCAAATACGGCTGGGCGCATATTGTCTGCGGGGAAAACGGAATACCTTTTTCGCCGCAAAACATTCACGAAAAAGTATATGCGGCAATTTGCGACGCTCTGCCGCACGGTTCGACCCGACGGACATAAACGACGGCAAGTGGTTTTATGACCGATCGTCAAGAAAAATTTTCCGAATCTTTACGGAAAATTACGGAAAATCGATATAAATTTCGCAAATTTCGGATATAATGGCAATACGGTATGCAATCGAAAGGCGTGCCGTGAAAAGCCGTCAAAAAGCAACCGAACGAGGTTAAACAAAAAACGGCAAAACGCCGAATAAATGCGAAAAAGCACGACACGAAAGGATCTTAACAGCATGGTATACGTATTTTTAGCCGAAGGATTCGAAGAGATTGAAGCGCTCACGCCGGTCGATTATCTGCGCCGCGCGGGATTGGACGTTCAAACAGTCGGCGTCACGGGAAAGATCGTGCAAGGCGCACGCGGGATTCCGGTTGTTTGCGATATCACCGAGGACATATTGGAGCTCGACGAAACGTTGGACGCAATCGTGCTCCCCGGCGGGATTCCGGGCGTGCCGAATCTGAAAAAGAGCCGTGTCGTCGAAGCGGCTCTCGACTATGCGAGCCGTACGGGAAAGGTTTTGGCGGCGATCTGCGCCGCGCCGACTATTCTTGCCGCTTACGGCTATCTGCAAGGCAAGAACGTCGTTTGTTATCCCGGCATGGAGGACGAACTTTGCGGTGCCGACTATCAAAAACGTCCCGTCGTTCGCGATGGAAATATCGTCACCGCCGAAGCAGCAGGCGCATCGGAAGCGTTTGCTTTCGAATTGATTCGGATCTTGCGCGACAAAGAATCTGCCGAGAAGGTACGAAAAGCCGTTTCTGCCCGCGAAGAATAAAAAAGCATCGCTTTTTGACACCGACGAACACTATACGCAACCGAGCTTGCGTTTTTATGAGCAGTATACGTGATTTATGACAGAATCGAGGGGCTTTATGAGCGAAATCCGAACCAAAAAAACCGAAATGAGAGAGAAATATCTTGCCGTTCGCGACGCGATTCCACCCGAACAGAAAGATGCTTTCGACAAAAAAATCTACGATCGTTTGATCGCCTCCATCACCTATCGTCACAGCACCGACGTGTTGCTTTACGCCTCCTATCGGAACGAGGTCGACACATGGCGCATTTTCGATACGGCTTTGCGTGACGGCAAGCGGGTGGCTTTTCCTTGTTGCAATTCGGATAACACCATGACTTTCCGCTATGTGACCGAGCAAGAACAATTGTCCGAGCGCACATTCGGGATTCTCGAACCGAACGACGATTGTGAGGTTTGCACCCCGAGCAACTTTTCTTTGCTGATCGTTCCCGGACTGATCTTCGACAAGGGCGGTTATCGAATCGGCTACGGAAAAGGCTTTTACGATCGTTTTCTTTCCTCTTTCGAGGGCGTTTCAATCGGACTTTGTTACAGCAAATTGCAATTGCCCGAAGTGCCGCGCGGACGGTTTGACCGCCATGTGGACGTTGTGATCAGCGAAAAAGGAGTGTATGCGGTCAATGCGCCGAAATAAACCCGGAATTTTCACGGCAATCGAGGGGTTTGACGATTTGCCCGATGCGGATATAAGAAAAGAACGCACGTCCGCTCCGTCGGACGGCGAAAAGCGTCGGTTTTGTCATGCCCCCGCCGTACTTGTACTTATCGTCATGAGCCTTATGCTGACGGCACGGCTTTTGGCGGGCAATATTCTGTCATCGGCGGTCGAAACGCTCGGCGCCGCTCGGTTTTTGAGTCTTGTGTATCTTATCGCGTTTCCTTTGCCGACCCTTATCTTCTTTTTTATCCGCGGAAAACGCGAAAAAGTACGCGCCATCGAACGTCAAAAGGGCATGATACGTTTTGTTGTTTGCTCCTTTCTGTTGCTCGTCGTTTGTGCCATGCTGACGCAAAGCATTCGTTGCTATTGGTTCGGTTCGATTCGCGAAAGCGGCAACACTTTGCAAAAGATCGGCGTCGGGACAAGCTTTTCCGAATTGCTTCTGTGTTATGCGGCGTTGCCCGCTCTTTTGGAAGAATGGCTGTTGCGCGGCACGGTTCTGCCCTTTTATCGCCGACATTGCGGCGGTCTTTGTGCCATACTTGCTTCGTCGGTCCTCTTTTCCCTACTCCACTTTTCGCCCGAAGATCTTCTTTCGTATTTTCTGTCGGGTTTGATCTTGGGCACGGTTGCCTATGTCGGCGGTTCTTTACTCACCGTCGTTCTCATGCATTTTCTCAACAACCTTTTCAGCATGTATCTGGAAAATGCGATCGTCAAGATCGCGACCGAAAGCCGAAGCGTCGTTTTGATGATCTTCGTTTTGGCGGTGCTTGCCTTGTTTCTGCTGTTTTTCACGTTATACGAACTGGAAACGATCTGTCGCAAGCGCATGAAAAACGC
>CAYNXA010000021.1:0-13211 GCA_964401015.1 uncultured Oscillospiraceae bacterium | reverse complement strand
CGGTTGAAGCCGCCGATGAAGAACCCGCCGCCGACGAAGCAACCGAAGCGTAACGCATGCTTTTCGACCGAAGAAGAAGCACGTACTTCTTCTTCGGTTTTTCAATAATTCGCCTTTTTTGCGCTTGTTATTTGCTTTGCCGTTCAAGCACTCGAACGGCAAAAAACTCGGTCGATATTCGTCGGTCAAACACAGCCGCCCGACACGTCGGCGCAATGAACATTCGAACGAATGATAGGAGTCCCGCATGTCGCTTTTTATTCCCGATCATCTTTACCCGACGGTATACGACATTCCCCTTTCGCTTTTTGAACGCGAAAAAATCGCCGTTTTGTTTTTGGACATCGACAACACGCTTGTCACCTATGACGACGAACTTCCCACAAACGAAAACCTTGACTGGTTTTCGACGCTTGCGTCTTGCGGGATTGCGGTAGTCTTTGTTTCCAACAATCACAAAGAGCGTGTCGAAACGTATGCACGTGCGGTGGGTGCCCGTTACGTTTACGATGCAAAAAAGCCTTTTCCGAAAGCGTATCGGCGGTATATGCGCGAATTTTCCTTGTCCCCTGCAAATTGCATGGCGATCGGCGATCAAATTTTCACCGATGTGCTTGCCGCGCACTTTGCAGGTTGCAAGGCAATTCTTGTCCCGCCCATTCGGGATCTGACGACATTTTTCGTAAAGACCAAACGTGTTTTCGAAAAGCCTTTGGTTGCAATCGCAAAACGTCGCTTAAAAAAAGGGCAACACACGGCATAACCTTGCGGCATACCGTCACCGATCGGGTCATTTGCAAGTCGCGCAAAATTCCGATTCGTTGGCGGATTCCGTTCATCTCACTGTTTCAAAAAAATCAAAATACAAAAAAGGAGTCGACATGGCAGCATTGTTCGGACCGGGCGGAAACTCGGAAAGCTTTTACGCAAACGGTTACAAAAGCACGATCGACGCACCGAAATTCGTGCGCGAATTCGGACTGGACGCATACGAATACGAAGCCGGAAACGGCGTCACCGCATCCGCCGAAACCTTTGACAAAATCGGGAATGCGGCAAAAGAACACGGTATTCGCATTACCATGCACGCGCCGTATTATATTTCGCTTTCGTCGGTCGATGAAGAAAAACGCAAAAAAAGTGCCGATTATATTCTCGCTTGTGCAAAAGCCTTGCAAGGGCTCGGCGGTGAGCTGATGGTGATCCATGCGGGCAGTACAGCAAAACTCGATCGTGCCGTTGCTTTGGAATATGCGGTCGGTGCCTTACGTTATGCGCTCGGCGTTTTGAACGATAACGGTCTGTACGGCGTAAAGCTCGGCATCGAAACAATGGGAAAAGTCAATCAGCTCGGCACGTTGGACGAAGTTTTGACAATGTGCGAAGTCGATTCCACCGTTGTGCCGGTTGTGGATTTCGGGCATATGAACGCGCGCGAATGCGGCGGTGTCTTTAACGATGCCGACGACTACAAACGCGTATTCGATACGATCGATGCGCGATGCGGCGGCAAGATCGCCGACAGCTTGCACTGTCATTTTTCCAAAATCGAATTTTCAAAAGGCGGTGAAAAGCGCCATTTGACCTTTGAAGATACTCTTTACGGTCCCGACCCTGTTCCGCTCATGCGGGCAATTGCCGATCTCGGCGTATCGCCGACGATCATTTGCGAATCGCGCGGCACCATGGCAGAAGATGCTTTGACCATGAAAAAGCACTATCTCGACCGTATTTCCGAAAAGTAAGGGACATTTATGAATTATTTGGACGAACGATTGAAAAAAATTCGCGCGCTGTTGCGCAACGGTGAAGCGTTTTTGATCACCGATGACGTTACGCGCCGATATGCTTTTAACTTTGCCTCTTCGGCGGGCTACGGCTATATTTCGCAAAATCGTTGCGAATTGTTTTTGGATTTTCGCTACTTTGAAAAAGCAAGGATCGCCAAGGCACGCGGGGATATTTCGAAAGACGTTTCGATCGTCGAAGCGAACAAACCCATGCGCGAAGTCCTTTCCCAAATTCTTCGCGAAGAAGCCGTTTCCACCTTGTTTTTCGAGGACACGCGCATGACCTGTTCGGCGTATTCTGCCCTTGAGCGCGAATTGGGATCCTTTTCCCGTTTGGAAGCAATGGGCGACAAAATCGAACGGCTCCGCGCCGTCAAAGATGATTTTGAGCTTGCCCGTATCGTGCAGGCGCAACGCATTACCGATGCGGCGTTCTCGCATATCCTTTCCTTTATCGAGCGCGGCAAAACCGAGCGGGAAATCGCGCTGGAGTTGGAATTCTTCATGCGCAGAAACGGTGCCGACGGTCTTGCCTTTTCGACCATTTGCGTTTCGGGAACAAAGTCCTCCCTCCCCCACGGCGAACCCGACGATACGATCGTTGAGGACGGATTTCTCACTATGGATTTCGGAGCACGATTCGACGGTTATTGTTCGGATATGACGCGAACGGTTTGCATCGGAACTCCGACCGAGAAAATGAAAAAGATATACGACACGGTTTTTTCGGCACAAAAAGCGGCTCTTTCGGTCGCACGCGGCGGTATACTCGGAAAAGACGTCGATAAAGCGGCGCGCGACGTCATATCGGCGGCGGGATACGAAGGCTGTTTCGGTCACGCAACCGGTCATTCACTGGGGCTTGAAATACATGAATCGCCCAATTTCAGTCCGAAAGAAACCCAAAACGTGCCGTGCAGTGCCGTCGTCAGTGTGGAACCGGGCATTTATCTTGAGGGAAAGTACGGCGTTCGAATCGAAGATATCGTATTTTTAACCGAAAATGGCTGCGAGAACTTGACAAACAGCACAAAAGAGTTTATAATAATACAGTAAATCTGTTTTTTCATGGCAGAATCGATTGGGTGCGACCTGCTCGCGCTCGGTATGAAACTATTTTTTGGAGGATATACACATGATTACAGCAAGTGATTTCAGAAACGGTGTTACGTTCGAAGAAGACGGTCAGGTACTTCAGGTCGTTGAATTTCTTCATGTAAAGCCCGGTAAAGGCGCAGCTTTCGTTCGTACTAAGCTCCGCAATGTCGTAACCGGTTCGGTTATCGAAAAATCGTACAACCCCACCGCAAAGGTTCAGCAAGCTTTCGTTGAAAGACGCGATATGGAATATCTCTACAACGACGGCGATCTTTACTACTTCATGGATCTCGAAAGCTACGAACAAATGCCCATCAGCAAAGACGCGCTCGGCGACAACTTCCGCTTCGTTAAGGAAAACACCACCTGCAAGATCGTTTCCTACAAAGGCAAGATCTTCAACGTTGAACCGCCGATCTTCCTTGAGCTTGAAGTTACCGATACCGAACCCGGCTTCAAGGGCGATACCGCTACCAACGTAACCAAGCCCGCAACGCTTGAAACCGGCGCGGAAATCAAGGTTCCGCTCTTCATCACGGTCGGCGACAAGATCAAGATCGACACCAGAACCGGCGAATATCTCGAAAGAGTCACCAACAAGTAAACTGTAAGCGTTTCATCCGATTTTTGAAAGTGAGGGTCGCATTATGACAACATTGGAAAAAGTAGCGCATTTGAAAGGCGTTATGGAAGGTATGGAATTTGATACGACGACCAAAGAAGGCAAGCTTCTTTCGTTGATCGTGGATATTCTCGACGACATTGCCACCGAAGTGGAAGAAGTCGAAGACGATTTGGACACTTTGTTTGATTTTGCCGACGAGCTGGACGAAGATCTCGGCGAAATGGAAGCCGATCTTTACGGTTGCGACGAGGACGGGGACTATGACTTCGACGAGGACGAGGAAATGCCCGAATGTTGTGTCGGCTGTGAGGACGATTGCTCGACTTGCGGCGAAGATCTCTGATCCGACTTTGATACCTTTTGCTTTTTGTGCCCCGACTTTCGTCGGGGCACTTTTTTTGTTTTGCAATCTTTGCACCTTCGTTTGCAATTTGACATACACTGTAACAGGGACACATACGACGTCCCCACGAATATCAAAAAGAAGGTGCCCCTATGGCTTCATTCACCAACACCGCAACTTTAACCTATAACAACCAAACAAGAAATTCGAATATCGTAACCGGTGAGATCGTCGAAGTGCTCACCGCATCCAAGAACGTTATCGGCACGGCGTACCGCGAAAACGACATTGTGACCTATGTTATCAATCTTGTCAACAGCGGCACATCCGAAACAAGTGCGCTGACCGTCACCGATGATCTCGGTTCTTATACGTTCGGCACGCAATCGTTGACACCGCTGACTTATGTTGACGGTTCGATTCGGTATTACAGCAACGGCAGTTTGCAAACCGCTCCCACCGTCACCGTCGGTCCTCCTCTCGTTCTCGGCGGAATCACGGTTCCGGCAAGCGGAAACGCGACTTTGATCTATCAAGCAACGGTAAACAAATTCGCCCCGCAGACACTCGAATCGGTTATTGAGAATACCGCAACCGTCAGCGGAGGCGGACAAAACTTGACGGCAACCGCCACGATCGGCGTCAGCGCCGAGCCCGATCTGACGATCACCAAGACCCTTTGCCCGCAAACGGTGGTTGCGGACGGCAGGATCACCTATACTTTTGTGATTCAAAACACCGGCAACACCGCCGCCGTCGCCGCCGATAACGTTACGGTAACCGATACCTTTACGCCGATCCTTTCGAATCTTGCCGTCACCTTGAACGGCACGGCACTGACCGAAACGACCGACTACACCTACGACGCGACAACCGGTACCTTTACAACGGTTGCGGGACAGATCATGGTTCCTGCGGCAACTTATGTTCAAAACGCAGACGGCACCTTTACGACAACCCCCGGCACGGCGACTTTGGTCGTTTCCGGAACGATTGCCTGAAGTCCGATTTTTGTCAAAAAAAGCGGGGAGCCTTTTGCTCCCCGCGCATTTGCTTTTACGTCAACATTGGTTCGATCTCGGTTTTTGGTTTGGTTTCGGTTTTCGCTTCCGTATCGCCGTTTTTTCGATATTGGGACGGTGAAAGACCGTATTCTTTCTTAAAGGCACGCGACAGGCTTTGAACCGAATCGAATTGCATCAAAGCGGATATTTCGGTCAGCGACAACGTTTTATGCGAAAGCAACATGAATGCCGCTTCCAGACGTTTTTTCATGATATACGAAGTCAGCGATATGCCCATGCTCTTTTTGAAAACATGCGAAAGATAATTCTCGGTAAAATTGAGAGCGACGGCAATTTCTCGCACAGTTTTTACGCTGTATACGTTGGTATCGATATATTGGGTAATGCGGTAAACGGTCGAACCGACGCCCTTTCGTCCGTTTGCGGGCAAAGTTTCTTCACCACGCAAAGAAAACGCGCGATACACTTTCACCAAAATCAATTTAATTAAGGACTCCAAAACGCTGTCAAAAGCTCCCGCCGTAAGGCACGCCGTATCATCGTGCGTACGCGTCGACATATGCGCATAAAATTCGCGTATAAGCATCTCAAACAAAATCCGAATATCACCCTCCGACGAGAGGGTAAAACACGGAGCATTTTGATAAAATGCTATGATATTTTCGAAATCCCGACGCAGCTCGATGAAATCAAAACCGAGGCAAATATAACGCAAATTTTCCTGCGGCGACGCAATCAGACGATGACGTTTTCCTTTCGATACGATATGTATATCGCCGCGTCCGACGCGCATGGCCGTATCGTCCGTATATAGGAATCCTTCGCCCGACACGACGTAGGTGATCTCATGGCAACACTGCGTATGCTCATAAATTTGTCCGCCGCAATCAAGCGCGACCTCACTTATTTGGGTAAGGCGGATAAAATCCCGTACAACATTGTCATCGGCAAGCCAATTGTCAAACGCAAAGAGCTTTCCCTCGTCATGATTCACGGCGGTTTTTTTGCTCTTCAAGTGCGGCAATGAAATCGCACAGTGTTTCGGTCGAATTCGGGCGTCGCAAATATTCGATACTTTCGCACATCAGTTCACGACGGCGGAGATTCTGTAAAAACTGATAGATCACTTCGTCGATCGGGCATGTTTCGCTCGCCGCCATCGCCGCGCCGCTGTTAAGCAAAAATTCGGTATTGCGGTCTTCCTGTCCGGGAATCGGGTTTACGGTCAAGATCGGCAAACGCTTTGCCAATGCTTCCGAAGTGGTAAGACCGCCGGGCTTTGTTACGATACAATCCGCCGCGCTCATAAGAAAATCGACGTTGTTTACATAACCGTATACCAAGAACGTTTTGGTCTTACGCATCGACTCGATTTCGGCTTTTGCTTCGGCATTGTTTCCGCACACGACGATCGCCTGAAAATCGGTCGTCAAACGGTCAAGACTTGCCACGACCTTGCGAATGTTGCCGAATCCCATGCTTCCGCTCATGACAAGTACCGTCGGCTTCTGTCTTTCCAATCCCAACTGTTCGCGCGCCTGTTCTTTCGTGACGATATTATTTGCGAATTTCGGGTCGATCGGAATGCCGAACGGCAAAATCTGACCGAGCGAAAAACCTTTCTTTCGCATTTGCAAATTCAAAAGTTCGTTCGGCGTTACGATATAATCAAAATGAATGGCTTCTTCCCAAAACGGATGAACCGTAAAATCGGTAACGATACCGATGTTTTTGGAATGAATCACGCCTTTTTGTTTCAAAATATCCACCATAGCGGCGGCAAAGCAATGGGTCGTGACGATCACGTCGGGGTTATAGTCTTCTATGTAACTGCGCAATTTCGACGCCAAGAGGGTATTGATGACTTTTGTGTTGCTGAACTCTTCGGCGTTTTTCTTGCGATGTTCGGCATGCTTATATACCGTCGCGTAAGGCTTGGAAAGATACCGCGCCGAGAGCTGATATCCGTCGTCCAGAGCCTTTGCCAAAATTCGATTGATATGTTCAAACGCATCTAAGATCGTACATTCCGCGCCGCGCGCCGTCAAGCCGCTCATCAGCGCTTTTGCCGTACTATTATGGCCTTGACCGCACGTTACCGATACAATCAAAACTTTCATGACGCTTCCTCCCTGTTTCGTATTTACATTTATTTATTATTTTCGGGATAATTGTTCACATTCGTACCGTATAATTGAGGTGTACGGTATTTTCGAAAAGTCGTTCCGAGCCGAGCCGGTCAGCCCGATTCCGAACCTTTTTGAATATACCCTATTATATACGCAAACAAGTCGAATTTCAAGTGCAATTTTGCATTTTTGTACAGATTTTACCGTTCTGTTTATTCACACATCTTTCGATACGCTTCGATGATTGCCTCTTCCATTCGGTTTCGCATATCGCTGTTGATCGGGTGTACGATATCGGAAAATCCGCCGTCGGTTCGCTTTTTCGACGGCATGACGACAAACAGCTTATCTTTTGCTGCCACAAGTTTTATGTCGTGTATGGCAAGAGCATCGTCAAGCGTCACCGAACAAACGGCTTTCAGCGGTTCGGTGTCAAACATTTTTCTAAATTTTATATTGGTAACAGTCATACTTTTACCGCCTTTCCACACATACTATTTTTTACAAACGCTTGCGTTTTATACGTACGGCACGAGGTTTTTTCCATGTTCCCTGCTTTTCTTTCACTATCCGATCTTCATGCAGTCTATTTTGTCGGCATCGGCGGCGTCAGTATGTCGTCGTTGGCTCTTATTTTGAAAAAACGTGGCATTGCGGTTCGCGGATACGACCTTCACCGTTCTTCCGTCACCGAAATGCTTGAAAAGAACGGGGTCGTCGTCGATTATGACCACGCACTGTCGGTTCTCAATCGATTCGATACGATCGTCTATACCGCCGCCGTCAACGACCAAACCGCGCCCGAACTGCCGTATGCGCGTGAAAACGGGTTACGGCTTCTTTCGCGTGCCGAATTGTTGGGAGCCGTTACCCGCGCCTATCGCTATTCGGTCGGGATCGCGGGCACACACGGCAAGTCGACAACTACCGGCATGCTCGCCCACATTTATTTGGCATACGACCACCAA
Organism: uncultured Oscillospiraceae bacterium; assembly: GCA_964401015.1. Lineage (GTDB taxonomy): Bacteria > Bacillota > Clostridia > Oscillospirales > CAG-382 > UMGS1052. The sequence continues at coordinate 5,233 of CAYNXA010000021.1, read as the reverse complement.
AGTTCGGTCATTGCCGGTTGTCACATTCCGCTGATCGAATCTTCCTACCGAATCGGTTCGTCGGATCGCGTGGTGTTCGAAGCGTGTGAATACAAGGATTCGTTTTTATCGATGTATCCTTCCCTGAAAGTCATTTTGAACTGCAAGCTCGACCACGTCGACTATTTCAAAGATCTCGAACAAATCAAACACTCCTTCCGAACTTATGCCGAAACACCTCGTTCGGACAAAGACGGCGACAATCGAACCCTTTACAATTCCGACTGCGAAAATACCGTCGACGCGTTGCGGGGGCTTCCGAATCTGTATAGTTACTCGATAACGCGCGACGCCGATTTTTGTGCGAAAAATATCGCTTTTGTCGACGGTTGCGGAAAATTTGACCTATATCGCGACGGCGTATGCGTACTTTGTGCCGTTCGGCTTGCGGTTCCGGGGCTGCACAATGTTTCCGACGCTCTTGCGGCGGCGGCGGCAGCGCTTTTGACCGATGTTTCGCCCAAAGCGGTGCGGGCGGGATTGGAAAGTTTTCACGGAGTATCGCGGCGCTTCGAACGAAAGGGTACCTATCACGGTGCTCTTTTGGTTGACGACTACGCTCATCATCCCGACGAAATTGCCGTAACGCTGAAAACGGCACGCACCCTCGGCAAGAAGCGAATCCTTTGCGTATTTCAGCCGCACACTTATTCGCGAACGGCGGCATTGCTCGACGATTTTGCCAAAGCGCTGTCGCTTGCCGACAAAGTGTATCTGGCACCGATCTATCCCGCGCGCGAGATCAACACCTACGGCGTATCGTCCGAAGATCTGGCAAACGAGCTTTCCGATGCCGACGTGTACGACGATTTTTCGTCGATCGCCGACGCATTGGAACATGAACTGCGCGATGGCGATCTGCTCATTACGATGGGGGCGGGCGAAGCGTACAAAACAGCGGATTTATTGTTGCAACGCGCATAATGTCGCATTGAAACATAAATATAATAATTTCCTTTCGGGAGGTATAATTATGACAAAAACAAAAGACAACATTTTGAACAAATTCGAATCGAATCAAGAAGCACGCGTCATTGATTCGTCGCGCAAGGTTCGCATCGGTATTATCGGCACCGGCGGCATTGCGCATGCTCACATGCAGGCGTATCAAAAGCAGCCCGATGTGGAAGTGGTGGCGCTCGCCGATCTCATTCCCGGAAAAGCGAAAGCTTTTGCGAAAGAATTCGGGCTGGAAAATGCCGTTTGTTACGAAGGCGAAAACGCGCACAAAAAGCTTTTGGAAAACGAAAAACTCGACGGTGTAAGCGTTTGTACCTACAACCGTCAGCACACGGTATGCACCGTCGACGCTTTGAAAAAGGGGTTGCCCGTTCTTCTCGAAAAGCCGATGTGCGTTACCATGGACGAAGCGTATACCATCATCAACGCCGAAAAGGAAAGCGGAAAGTTTGTTTCGGTCGGCTTCCAACCTCGTTTTGACAACAGTATGAAACAAGTAAAAGCCGTTGTGGAATCGGGTGTTCTCGGCAAGATCTATTACATTCAAACCGGCGGCGGGCGCAGACACGGTATTCCCTATTATCACGATTCGTTCATCAAAGACGAAACGGCGGGACTCGGCGCTCTTGCCGATATCGGCTGTTATTCGCTCGATATGGTACTCAACGCCATCGGCTATCCGAAACCTTTGACAGTAACCGGCTTTAAGAGTGCGCATTTCGGAACCAATCCCTCGTATTACGTTTCGACGCACGACGAAAAGCTTGCCGAACTGTTCACGGTCGATGATTTTGCGGGTGCCTTTATTCGTCTGGAGGGCGGAATCATTCTCGACTTCCGTATTTCTTGGGCTATGCATATCGACAGCCCCGGTGACACGATCATCCTCGGAACAAACGGTGGTCTGCGTATTCCCGCAACCGACTGCTGGAACGGTTCGATCGGCGGTCCGATGACGCTGTACAGCGATATCGGCGGAAATCTTGTCGAAACGGTCATTCCGATGGCAGAACCCGACAAGGACGGCAATTTCTATCACAAGATCCGTTCGTTCGTCGACGCAATAAAATCGAACGGTCCCTCCCCCATTCCGACGAGTCAAATTCTGTACAACCAAGCGATCCTTTCGGGCATCGCCGAATCGGACAAGTGCGGACACGAAATCGAATTGCATTTGGACTGAACCGAATCGGTTGAACTTCCACATTTTTTGGACAAAAGTGCAAAAGTTAACAGTGAGTTCATCAATTATTTTGCACGATGTTGTAGTATATAGGTGTGCATTGTGACAATTTGCAATGCGCCGAATTCATTATTTGGAGGTAAAAATAATGGCAGAAGCAAAGGACAATATCCTTAATAAATTCGAATCGAATCAGGAAGTCAAAGAAGTAGACGCTTCCAAAAAGATTCGTGTCGGTATCATCGGTACCGGTTGGATCGCAGAAGCTCACATTTCGAGCTATCAGCGTCAGCCCGACGTTGAAGTTGTGGCTCTCGCAGACCTCATTCCCGGCAAAGCCGAGAAATTCAAGGCAACTTGGAACGTAGAGGGTGCTACTTGCTACGAAGGCGAAAACGCTCACCTCAAGATGCTCGAAGCCGAAAAGCTCGATGCTGTCAGCGTTTGTACTTACAACCGCACGCACGCTGTTTGTACCATCGATTCGCTTAAGCACGGTGTTCCGGTATTGCTTGAAAAGCCGATGTGCGTAACCCTCGACGAAGCAATCGAAATTTGCAAAGCAGAAAAGGAAAGCGGCAAGATCGTTTCGGTCGGCTTCCAGCCTCGTTTTGACGTAAATATGCAACAGGTTAAGGCTGTTGTTGAATCGGGCGTTCTCGGTCAGATCTATTACATTCAGACCGGTGGCGGTCGTCGTCACGGTATCCCGACGCCGTTCGGCACTTCGTTCATCGAAGACAGAACCGCAGGTCTGGGCGCACTCGCCGACATCGGTTGCTACTCGCTTGATATGGTTCTCAACGCGATCGGTTATCCGAAACCTCTTACCGTTTCGGGTTACAAGTCCGACTTCTTCGGAAAGAACCCCAACTACTATAAGAACCCCGATCATCCCGAATATGCAGATGTATTCGGCGTAGACGACTTTGCCGCTGCATTTGTTCGTCTTGAAGGCGGTATCATCCTCGACTTCCGTATTGCTTGGGCTATGAACATCGACAGCCCCGGTGACACCATCATCCTCGGTACCAAGGGTGGCTTGCGCATTCCCGCAACCGACTGCTGGAACGGCTCGATCGGCGGTCCTATGACCATTTACAGCGACGTCGGAGGCAATCAAGTTGAAACCGTTATCCCGCTCAAGGAGCCGGATTCGGTATCCAACTTCGACAAGAAGATCCGTTCGTTCATCGATGCGGTTAAGGAAAACGGCGCTTCGCCCGTTCCGACCAGCCAGATTCTCTACAACCAGGCTATTTTGTCGGGTATCGCAGAATCGCACAAGCAGGGCAAGGAAATCAATATCGAAATTCCGACCCTTTAATTCGATTGAATCGAATGCTCGCTTTCAAACATACGTATTTTGTACGAAAGCATTACGGCTTCCGCACCGGTTCGGTGCGGAAGTTCTTTTTTCTATATATTTTCGCTTTTCCAAAGCGACGGGAAATATTGTTCCTTTTCTTCCTTGCGAGAAAGAAAAGATAACCGAAAAGAAAGAAGCGTCAAGGGGGCTGCTACGCCCCCTTAACAAACCCCGCATTGTCAAAAGACGGATTTGCCGATCAATGCATAGATAAAGCCAAAACAACGTCGTTTGTGATTTTACCGTTTGCCCCTTAATTTATGAGAAGAACAGTGATATTTGTAGAAATAAAATCCGTTTTTGAAGAACAAAACGAACTCTCGCTCTACAAAAATCGCTGTTCTTTTCACTCATCAAGGGGCAATCTGATCGGTAAATGCGGTAGTCCTTTGTAATTTATTCAAGCATAGCTCGGCAATTCTGTCCCGCACCGATCGCCACGGTGTTTTGGGGCGCGGCGCAGAGCGCCCCAAATTCTTTTCATTTTTGGTCACTTTTTTCTTTTGGAAATAAAAAGAAAAAAGTGACACGTAGCGTTTCCCGCTTTCCCAAAACGAGAAGAAAAATATGTTTCTTTTCTTTCTTGCGAGAAAGAAAAGGCAACCGAAAAGAAAGAAGCGTTGCTCTTTTCACCCATCCAATGGCAATGCAATCGAGGCAAATAACGCAGTTCGTGCAATAAAATTCGATTTTTGTGCAAAAAAATGTCGTTTTTCCCCTTGACACAAACGAAAAAAGAATGTATAATATGGTGTGTAGCAAAGGCGCTGCGAATAGTATTTTTTTCGAATATTGATTCGCCGTGTCTTATTTTATTTTCGGAGGAACCTATGAGCAAAATAACCGAAATGTTCGGCAGTATGGTTTTTAACGACCGTGTTATGCGTGAGCGTCTGCCGAAAGACACCTACAAGGCATTAAAAAAGACCCGCGAAAACGGAAAAAGTCTGGACAAAAGCATTGCCGACGTTGTCGCCTCTGCCATGAAAGACTGGGCTGTTGAAAAAGGCGCGACGCATTTTACGCACTGGTTCCAACCGATGACCGGCTATACCGCCGAAAAACACGACAGCTTTATATCCCCCATCGGCGACGGCAACGTTATTCTCGAATTTTCGGGAAAAGAGCTGGTGAAAGGCGAATCCGACGCGTCATCTTTCCCGTCGGGCGGGCTTCGTGCCACTTTTGAGGCGCGCGGTTATACGGCATGGGATCCGACTGCCGATGCTTTCATCAAAGGTCGCACACTTTGTATCCCCACGGTATTTTGCTCGTATTCGGGCGACGCACTCGACAAAAAAACGCCTCTTTTGCGTTCGAACGAAGTGCTGAATAAACAAGCTTTGCGCATTTTGCGCCTGTTTGGCGATACGACCACCACACGCGTGATCGCAACTGTCGGAGCCGAACAAGAATATTTTATTGTCGACAAAGAATTGTATCAAAAGCGCAAGGATCTGATTTTCTGCGGTCGCACCCTTTTCGGGGCAAAACCGCCGAAAAGTCAGGAAATGGAAGCGCATTATTACGGCACGATCAAACCGCGCATTTCCGCCTACATGAAAGAGTTGGACGAAGAACTTTGGAAGCTCGGAATACTTGCCAAGACCGAGCACAACGAAGCGGCGCCCGCACAGCATGAACTGGCACCGATTTTCACTTCCACCAATGTCGCAACCGAC
>CAYNXA010000020.1:0-13227 GCA_964401015.1 uncultured Oscillospiraceae bacterium | reverse complement strand
GCGTGGTCCCCCAAAGCAACGTTGTTGCTTTTCCTTTAGGCAAGGGAGCCTGAATAAAGGGGCGGCACGCACCACTCTTTAGGCAAGGGAGACTAAATAACGGACGGCGAAAAAAGTTCACAAATTCGGCGTTGACATTCTGCGGTGAGAGGGTGTATATTTAATAAACAAAAAAACGAAAGAGAGGGGCATTTTCCCATGGAATTTAACCGAACAAACGGCAGTGTTTTCAAAAATCTGCTTTATTTTTCACTTCCCTATCTGCTATCCTATTTTCTGCAAACGCTGTACGGTATGGCGGATCTCTTTATCATCGGGCAACATGACCCCGTTTCTTCGTCGACTGCCGTTTCGGTCGGGTCGCAAGTCATGCATATGCTGACGGTAATGATCGTCGGGCTTGCCATGGGTGCGACCGTTACGATCGGTCAGGCAATCGGTGCGAACGATCGCCGAAAAGCATCGCACAACATCGGAAATGCCGTTACGCTTTTCATGGGGCTTTCGATTGTTTTGACGGCGGTTTTGATTCTGCTTGTCGACCCGATCGTTTCGGTTATGTCGACACCGACGGAAGCTGTCGCGGGGACGCGCGGGTATCTAACCGTTTGTTTTGTGGGGATTCCGTTTATTACGGCATACAACATTATCAGCTCCATTTTCCGCGGTATGGGCGATTCGAAAACCCCCATGTGGTTTATCGTCGTCGCCTGTGTATCCAACATTTTGCTTGACTATCTCTTTATCGGTGCGTTGCATATGGGTCCTGTCGGGGCGGCATTGGGCACAACGCTTGCGCAAGCGATAAGCGTTGTGATTTCGTTATGGGTTATCTTGAAACGAAATACGGGCATTTCGCTTGAAAAATCGGATTTTCGTCCGAGCCGCGGCATCATGCGCGGTCAGCTTCGAATCGGGCTTCCGATCTGTCTGCAAGACGGTTTGATTCAAATATCTTTCATAATCATTACGATCATTGCCAACAAACGCGGGCTGAATGATGCGGCGGCGGTCGGAATCGTCGAAAAAATCATCGGCTTTTTGTTTCTTGTTCCCTCTTCCCTGCTTTCCGCCATATCCACGCTCGGCGCACAAAACATCGGCGCGGGAAAGCCGATTCGTGCCAAACAGACGTTATATTATGCCCTTATGATCGCCGTCGGGTTCGGAATCGTTGTTTCGACCATTATTCAATTTATCGCCGAGCCGACCGTCGGATTGTTTACCGACGCCTCTACCGCCGATGGGGCGGAAGTCGTACGCATGGGCGGGCAATATTTGCGCGGGTACATATTCGATTGCATTTTCGCGGGGATCCATTTCTGTTTCAGCGGCTATTTCTGCGCCATCGGGCGGTCGGAACTTTCGTTTATTCACAACATCACGGCAATCGTACTCATGCGTGTGCCGGGCGTTTATCTTATGTCGAAGCTTTTCGCCGACACGCTTTTCCCGATGGGACTTGCCACGGCGGCGGGGTCGCTGGTGTCAGTCATCATCTGTCTTATTGCTTTCACACTGTTGTGTCGCAAGGAACGTCGGGCGGAAAATTGACGTGTTTTCATGTCGGAACGCATTTTCGCGGCAAAATATCCAAATATCCCATGAAAAACTCTATGCAAAATGCCCTGTAAACTATCCTATGCAAAACGCATATAAACACCTTATGTAAAAATACTCTCTGTAAAATTCTATGCAAAAAGCCCCTCCGTACGGAGGGACTTTTTCGTCTGTATTTGATGATTTGGGTCTTTTCTGTTTGCGCGGTTACGTCCGACTTTCGCGGTTCTTGCGCATGGTGATGATCTGCCATACGGTTACCAATGCAACCAGTACAACGCCGATAACATCGGAAAGCACGCCGGGATAAATCATCAAAAGTCCGCCGAGAATCAACGGAATGATCTCGTAGAAGCGTAGTTTACGGAACATATACCCTTCGAGTCCTGCCGAAAGGGCGAAAATCCCGATAACCGACGTAATGATGATGGTTACCACTTCGACAGCCGTCGCGTCGATGAAGAGCATTTTCGGATTATAAGCGAACACATACGGAATAACAAATGCCGTTACGGCAAGACGGGTCGCGATGACACCGGTCTTGAACGGGTCGGAATTGGCAATCGCACTGCCCGCGTATGCCGCCAACGCAACGGGGGGCGTAATGTCGGCAACGATTCCGAAATAGAATACAAACATATGTGCCGCGAGAAGCGGAAGTCCCATTTCGGTCAAGATCGGTGCGGTAATGGTCGCCATGATGAGGTAGTTTGCGGTAGTCGGAACGCCCATACCGAGAACGATACAAGTAAGCATGGTCAGGAACAGCGCAAGGAACAGATTGTTATGCGCGATCGGAACGATGATACCGATGAGGGTCGAGCCGAGACTGGTCAAGGTTACAACACCCGCCACGATACCGGCAAGACCGCAAGCGAGCGAAACACCCATGGTATTACGCATACCGGTTTCGAGCGCGTCGAGCGAAATTTTGCCCGATTCGCGCGTGTTCTTTCCGAAGAAAGATACTACGATATACACAAGACCCGCCAAAATTGCCGCGTTTTCCATTTTATAGTTCAAGGCAAACATGCAAACGAAAAATGCCACAATCGGGAGCAACAGCAAAGCCGTGTCGACGATATCCGAACGAGTATCTTCGCGCTTGATAAGCTTGCAGACCATTTTCACAACGTCGGTGATGAGCATGATAAGCATGGTCGTCAAAATCGCCATGCAAGCCGATTGAGCGGGGGTTTTTCCGAACGACATCAATACAACCAGCACGATGATCGGGAGGAAAAGATAGCCTTTACGGATAAAGAGCTTAAAGAAATTCGGAATACTGTCTTTCGGAAGTCCTTTGAGTCCGAGCTTTTTCGCTTCGAAATGAATCATAAGGAAGATTCCCGCAAAATACAGAATCGCAGGCAAGATCGCCGAAACGGCAATCGTTACGTACGGAATCGCCGTGATCTCGCTCATAAGGAATGCCGCCGCGCCCATGATAGGGGGCATGATCTGACCGCCGGTCGATGCTGCCGCTTCCACCGCTGCGGCAAATTCGGGTTTGTAGCCGATACTTTTCATAACGGGAATGGTAACGCTTCCGCTTCCGACGGTATTGGCAACCGAGCTGCCCGAATACATACCTTCGAGTGCCGAAGAAATAACGGCAACTTTTGCGGGTCCGCCCGAAGCATAACCGGCAACCGAATTGGCAAGGTCGACAAAGAAGCCGCCGATGCCCGTCTTTTCCAAAAACGCGCCCAAAATGATGAAGAACACAATAAAGGTCGAGCAAACGTTAAGAGGGGTTCCGGGGATACCGTTGGTCGTATAGAAAAGGTTATAAAGAATCGATTGGAGCGATTTGCCGTAAGCAAACGCGTAGACGATGAAGCCGCCCGCCACGAACAAAATCGGAAGTCCGACCGCACGACGGCAAAGCTCAAACAGGAACACGATGCCGATGACCGCCATGAGCTTATCCAGATCGTTGATTGCCGCCGCGCGATTGGTGATCGCACGGAAATTAAAGGCATAATAAAAATACGGAGTCGCACCGACTACGGCAAACAGAAAATCGTACCACGGAATGAAGTTGATACGTTTGGTCTGTTTTTTGTAAAGCGGATAAATCAAGAAGCCGAGGAACATGATGATTCCCATAAACGCCGACATTCTCGCTTGTTCGGGAAGCGTATAAAAACGTGTACCGAACACGAATACGGCAAAGGCAAGAAACGCGCCTTTTATCACTTTTTCGCCGACTCCGGTAAAACGACGGACGTTCGATTCGCGGTCGAATTCCGCCATCAGCTCGTCGGCGCTTTTTGTATTCACTTCGCCGTCGGCAATGTGTTCGCCCATTTGAGAGCCGGACATAGGATTGTTATTTTTTTCGGACAATGGTTTTTCCTCCCATCTTATATTTTTTAGGAATTTTAATCGTTCGCTACCGTTTTGCTTCGATTGCTTTTGCGGCGAGTCGCGTGGGAAATGCCGACGTCACGGAAAAGCGCGCATCAACTTGAAGCCGACATGGGCATTCTTGCCGCAAAGTTCGGTCAGGCTGATTTCTTCTTCGCCGATTTTGAGCACGTGGTCGGACACCGTTCCCACGATATATTTCACTTCGGGAAAGACGGTATCAAATCCCGATACGACCATATTGCCCGCGTCGTCGTAAGAAAGCGTTTGACCATCCTCCAGCGTGGACTGCACACCCGCACCGAAAGCGGCATATATCGTTCGGTCGGCATATATTTCGCCGTCGCGAATGACGAATACGTCGGTCAACGGGCTTTTGTTCACCGAATGAACGAACGTTACCGAAAATTCGGTATTTTCGTCGACCGAAAAGCGGCGATAGATCTGTCCGCTCTCGGTATCGTAAAGAAGCAACTCGGTTTTGCTTTCGGTAAAAAGAAAAGCGACGATTGCAAGAAAAATCACAGCCGTAACCGTAATTACGGCTGTGACGAAATGTTTTTTCATGATTCGAAAACGATTCGATAGGATCGGCTTATTCGATCACGCCGATTTCCTTAAAGTATTTTTCGGCGCCCGCATGCATGGGAACCTGTTCGGGAATACCGACAACCGCCTTTTCGGCATCGAGTTCGGCACCCTTGGCATACGCCGCGGCGATTGCTTCTTTGTTTTCGAAGATCGCTTTGGTGATATTGTATACGGTGTCTTCGGACACGTCGTTATCGATAATGTAGGTTGCCATAACCGCAACCGTCTGTACATCTTCGTCCATGCCGCTGTATGTGCCGGCGGGAATCGACTGACGGGTATAGAAGCCGTATTCGGCGGAAAGTGCATCGAAATGTTCGTCATCGACGGGCACAACGGTAATCGCGGTGCTCATGGCGAGGTCGGTGATAGCCGTGGTGGGGATACCGGCAACGCAGAAGAACGCGTCGATCTTTTCGTCTTTGAGAGCATCTGCCGACGGACCGAAGCCGAGGTTCTGTTTTTTAATGTCTTTTTCGATGTCGATACCGTATGCGGCAAGGATCTGCTTGGCGTTAAATTCCACGCCGCTTCCCGCGTCGCCGACCGAAACACGCTTGCCAGCAAGGTCATCGATCGAATCGATTCCGCTGTCCTTGGACGCGATGATCTGGCAAAGTTCGGGGTAAAGGGTGGCAACCGCCGAAAAGTCGGTGGTTTGAGCGCATTCGAAAAGGTCTGTGCCGGTATAGGCATAGTACATAACGTCGTTTTGAACGACCGCCATGTTTGCTTCGCCGGTCTGAATCAGCTGAATATTTGCCTTGGATGCGCCGGTCGACTGTACGTCGAACTTGATACCGGTCTTATCCTGAAGAATCTGTCCCATCGCCATACCGTAGGCGTAGTAGGTACCGGTGTTACCGCCGGTTGCGAGAACGATCTTTTCGGTTGCGCCGTCTCCGTCGGCGGTTTCTTTATTGCAAGAAGCCAACGTTGCCGCGCTCGTCGTCATAAGAAGCGCCAATGCGAGAGCAATACTCTTTTTCATGTTGTTTCCTCCTAAAATATGAATTATAACATACCTATTTATTTTAATAAAATTGCTTGCATTTGTCAAGAGATATGCGAAAATTTGGCATATTTCCCGCAAAAAATCGCCTTTTTCGACAAATTTCGGTGTCGGTTTTGGTCAGTATGAATAATCCACATCGGCAAAAATGCAAAATTTGTCCGATAAAAAGCGGCTTTGCCCACGTGGGACAAAGCCGCAAATTGATTGTTTTGCGTATAGTCGACTTGCAATATTTCGTTAAAATGAATCGGGCAAGTACAGCGTTCCCTCGAAAACGATCTCGGAGGGCGCGGTGATATAAATGCAATTGTCGTCCTTACTCCACTCGACTTCGGTCACGCCGCCGATCTGCTTTACGCTTACCTTTCTTTCACAACGATCGGTCAAGACGCCGCCCACCGTACAGGTGGCACAACCGGTCGCACAAGCAAGCGTTTCACCGGTTCCGCGCTCCCATGTACGAAGTGACAAATGCGTTCGATCGAGCACTTGACAAAATTCCGCGTTGATACGGTTCGGGAAAAGCTCGTTATTTTCCATTAAAGGTCCGTATTTGTCCAAGCGCAACGTATCGACATCATCGACGAAGCTCACACAATGCGGATTACCGAGCGAAATTGCCGTCGTGCTGAATTTTCTGCCGTCAAGAATCACCGTCTTATCGATAAAACGGTCGGAATGGGTCATGGCGGGTACGCGTGCCGCTTCGAGAATCGGCGCGCCGATATTGGCGGTGATGTTCGAAACGTGACCGTCGGACAAAGTGAGATAAATTCGCTTGATACCGCCGAGGGTTTCGACGGTTATTTCGGTTTTCTTCGTAAAGCCTTTTTCATATACCAGCTTGCCGACACTGCGGACAGCGTTTCCGCACATTTCCGCTTCGGTTCCGTCGGGATTGAACACGCGCATACGAAAATCGGCAACGTCCGAGGGGCATACCAAGATCATACCGTCGGCGCAAATACCGAAATGGCGCGACGAAATGAACGACGAGAGCTTATTCAAATCGGACAGTTCTTGTGTAAGCGTATCGATATACACATAGTCGTTGCCGTACGCTTGCATTTTTGTAAAACGAATCTCTTTCATGATTTATTCTCCCAATACCGACGCAAGGTCGCGAATGATATCTTCGGCGTCTTCGATGCCGACCGACAGGCGCAAAAGCTTATCGGTAATGCCGATGCTGTCGCGTTCTTCTTTCGGGATCGATGCGTGCGTCTGCGTCAGCGGATAGGTGATCAGCGTTTGAACGCCGCCGAGGCTTTCGGCAAACATGATCATGTTGTAATCGCACAGCGCATGGCGCACGATGGAGGCGTCTTTCAGTGTAAAAGAGATCATACCGCCGTAACCGGTGCATTGCTTATCGACGATTGCCTTGGACGGATGATCGGGCGAGCCGACAAAGAACACTTTATCGACAGCCGGACATTTTTTCAGCCATTCGGCAACGGCGATCGCATTTTCTTCATGCTTCTTCATGCGTAAAGTCAAGGTCTTGATTCCGCGCAAAACAAGCCACGAATCAAAAGGCGCAAGCGCCGCTCCCTCGGTATTGCGATTAAAGGCAACTCCCTCACGGACAGTCTCGTCCGATGTGATGAGGAAGCCCGCCATGGTGTCGTGATGACCGGCAAGATATTTCGTGCCGCTGTGAATTACGACGTCGGCGCCCAACGACAGCGGTTTTTGGAATACCGGAGTCATGAACGTGTTATCGACAACCAATTTTGTGCCGTGACGCTTCGAAATATCGGCAATCGCACGGATATCGCACACTTTCATCATCGGATTGGTCGGTGTTTCGGCATACAAAAGTTTCGTATTCGGTCGAATCGCCGCTTCAACCTTTTCGGGACACGAAAAATCCACGACAGTGAATTCCACACCGTAGCGCGGGAAGATATCGCGAGAAAGACGGTAGGTGCCGCCGTATACGTCATCGCCGATTACAACATGATCGCCCGAAGAGAGCGTGGAGAAGAGTGCTGTTTCGGCGGCAAGTCCGCTCGAAAAAGCAAAGCTGTATTTTCCGCCCTCTAAAAGCGCGACGGTTTTTTCCAGTTCATCACGGGTCGGATTAGCACAGCGCGAATAGGAGAAATCGATATCCCCGCCGAAGTTTTTATTGATGTAGGTTGCCGATTGATAGATCGGAAAGCTGACCGCATTGGCATGAGAATCGTGCCCCATGTTGCCATGTACGACAAGCGAATCCAATTTCAATTCCGACGGATCGAATTTCTTATCCATGATAAAATACCTCCGTTTTCTCCATAAAATCCTATGAAAAATTCTCGCCATTCATTCATTATCTGCTTTTATTGTACACAAAAATATTTGCAATGTACAGTGCAAATATCACTGAATATATTGCAAATCGCATTATTCATTCCGAATTATCATGCGGCGGTGTTACAATCGTCGAACACGACACGGCAAGTAAAATTCTCGAATATCGTATGTATTGCGTTCGGAAAAAGGCAGGTGTCGCATTATATGCCGAACAGTTTTTCTTCCAATGCGGCGCAGAGATAATGGTACATCGGCAAATGAAGTTCTTGGATCTTAAAGGTTTCGGTTTCGGATGCTTTCAAGGTCACATCGGAAAGAGCCGACAGTTTGCTGTCTCTTGCACCGGTCATGGCAATCGTTGCGGCAGAACGCAGTTTTGCCGCTTTTATCGCATTTACGACATTCAGCGAATTTCCCGACGTCGAAAGCCCAATCACAAGATCGTTTTCGCGAGCATAACCGTATACAAGCTGGGCATAGACAAAGCTCGGATCCACATCGTTGGCAAACGCCGACAAAATCGCGCCTTGCGCGGTCAGTGAAACGGCGGGAATCGCACGCTGAAATTTTTCGGGGATGTTATCGACTTCGGGGAACAGCTCTCGCAACTTTTCGCTTTCATTTTCAAGCGGCGGGCGATGGGAAAGAAAGCCTTTCATCAATTCGCCGACAATATGATCGCTGTCACTGCAACTGCCGCCGTTGCCGCAGACGTATATCACGCCGCCGCTTTCGTAGGTTTGGCGCATAAGTTCAAGAGCCGCATCCAAGTCGCTTTCACAAGCCCGAAGCGACGGGTAACGTTCGAAGAGTTCTTGTTTTTTATCCATACGTACTTTTCATTCCTCTCATTTTTATCGGTTATCGTCCTTTACCTGTGCCGCCGACAAAGCAAGCGACAAAGCGGCATAATCGCCGATATTTTCGCCGAGCTCGGCAGGCACCACCTCGCACACTTCGTACGAAAACGGCAAGCATTCGCGTTTCATGACCGCATCACATGCATCAAAAAGCAGATTCTTACTGCGGGCAAAAATACTGCCGATGACGATTCGTTCGGGGTTCAAAATATCCACCAGCATCGAAAGGCCGACGCCGAGCATTTCACCTGAAGTGCGATACACTTCGATAGCGGTCTTGTCCCCCGATTCCGCCGCGTCGGCAATCGATTTTGCCGTCACGGTATCTATATCGGCAAGCGTCGGGCAATAGGCAGGCGCGACACCGCTCTGCAACGCCGCCAAGGCATACGTCTTTCCGAGCTGAGCGATACCGCCGCCACTGCAAAAGCCCTCGAACGAGCCGATCTTTCCGTAGCCGACCGGTCCGCGCTCGGCAAGACGTACATGACCGGTTTCGCCCGCGTTTCCGTTGGTTCCGTCATACAGGGCACCGTTTAGGATAAGCCCCGCGCCAAGTCCCGTGCCGAATGTGAGGAACGCCATGTTTTGCGTTCCCCTACCCGCCCCCAATTTCCATTCGGCAACGGCGCACGCATTGGCGTCATTTTGCAAAACGGCGGGGATTCCCGTTGCTTTTTCGATCCGATCGACGATCGGCACGTCATCCCATCCCGGCAAATTGGGGGGCGAAAGGATTCGTCCGGTTTTGGCATCCAAGGGACTGCCGCAACTGATTCCGACAGCGGCAATTTCGGAAAGGGCAAGCGCATGGCGCTTTGCAAACTCCTCTATCCGATCAATGAATTTTTCGATACTTTGTTCGGGCGGCAAGGTTAAAAACTTTTCTTTTTCCGTGATATCCATTTTGCCGTCACGGTACCGTCCCAATGTCACGGCGCATTTTGTGCCGCCGATATCCAGTCCTATCAAATACATTTTCGGTTTACCTCGTTTAATACTCTACCGCACACTCGGCACTTTACTCGTCAAATCCCTCGAATTGGTCCATACCGCACGCCTTGATGCATGCCATATAGGCGTTATAGTCAATATCGCTAATGTTGGTAAAGTAATGATTTTTGTGCGTTACGTTCGGCTCGTCGCTTCTGACCCATTCGATCAAATAGAATTTCTTTTCGCCGTTCTCGATCGTAAAGCGATCGATCTCGCGCGATGCGTCGGCATATACCGCCGAATCACCCGACAATACGACTTTTCCGTCGGTGAGATTCGTTACTTTATAGCGAACGTGAACGTCTTTTTGCGCTTCGCTTACGGCATACAACGACAGAACATTGTTTTTCGGTTCGTCGAACATCAGACAAATTTCATTTTGCGAACGCTTAATATAGTGATAAGCAAGTTTCTTGCAGAAGTAATAGTCGACCACCGCGTCGGAAATCTGCTGCCACCCATCGACAATGTTCCACCAGATGATACCGGTGCGGCGCGGCTTGGACAAGCGGAAACGCTCGATAAAATACTTAAACGCTTCGGCTTGCGAAATCTGACTTTGCTTGGCAAAGTCGACAAGGTTATCGGGTTCGCTTCCGAAGAGCGTGCTCACTTGATCCGCCATGAGCTTGATACGATAGGAAAAGGGTGCGTCAACACGCGGTTCCATGCAAGCCGCATGGGCAAGCCAGCTCATTTTGGCATTGCCGTTTTCGTCGTACCACGGATACAAATCTTTTTCGGGAATGATCTTCCGCATGGACGACGGCGAGGGGCAACCGTGATAACCGGTTTCGGACGCAAAGTGGCATACCGACGTACCGTAAAATTCGCCCTTGAAATAGTCGCGCGGCCCCCAAAGGTGGTCTTCCGAAAGAGGAAGATTCTTTTCCGCCGCTTCGGCACTCATATACGGCGAACTTGCCAAATACGGGCGAGTGCAATCGTGTGCTTCGCAAACATCGGGCAAAACTCTTCTCGTTATGGTATTGCGTTCGGGGTTGCGGCGGATACCCGACCACAGCGCGTACGCACCGTCACATTCGTTATCGCCCGCCCACAAAACCAACGACGCATGCGAGCGCAAGCGTTTTACGATCTGTACGGCTTCTTCCTCCAGCATATCATAGAAACGCTTGTCCTGCGGATAAACGGCACAACCCATGGCGAAATCTTGCCATACCATAATGCCCGCTTTATCACACAGTTCGAAAAACTCGTCGCTTTCGTATACATTGCCGCCCCAACAACGAACGATGTTGCTTCCGACGTCATAAAGCAAGTCGAAAGATTGCTGCAACCGTTCGGGGTCGCGCGAATGATAGGCGTCCAGCGGAACCCAGTTCGAACCCATGGCAAAAATACGTTTGCCGTTTACGACAAAGCAAAAATCGCCGTTGCCGTCGGCATCGGTCGTATCGGTGCGCGAAAGAGCGACCGTTCGGATACCGAATTTTGTCGTATATGTATCGACAACCGTGTCTTTATACGAAAGGGTGACTTCGACGTCGTACAAATTCTGTTCACCCGAATAGCGAGGCCACCAAAGTTTTGCTCCGTCCAGATTCGTTTTCAAACAGTTTCCGTGCGAATAGAGTACCTGACTGCCCTCGAATACCGATTCGCCGCACACGCCGCGAACCGAAAGGGTGTAGTCCTGAACAAGATCGCCCGAAAGTTCGGTATTGAAAAACACACCGACTTGGGCATGAGCCGACTGCGGATCACAATTGACGGTATAAACGTAAACTTCTTTCAAGCGGTCGGCTTTGCGTTCTTTGATATACGCTTCCTTATGGATACCGAGCGAAACGAGGCGCGGCATGATGTCCCAGCCGTACATATGCGCGGCTTTACGGATAAAAAGCGAATCAGCGCCGTAATCAAGCGCATTGCAAACAAACGGAATGTCGTGTTTGCGCGTTTCGATCATGGCGGGTTTGATATGAACGACAAGTTCATTGCTCTTTTCGGAAAGGGGCACCGACGCAAGCGGGATCTCATAGCTCATAAACATGTTGGCAACCTGTTTCACAAGCAAGCCGTTAATATAGATATCGGCAATCGTATCGATTCCGTCGAAGCACAATACCGCATTTTTTTCGGGTTTGTCGAAATGGGTCACATAGATCGCATGGCGGTTTTCGTACTGTTGCATTTTGAAAATATTCGTATCGAAAAACGGGTCGAAATCGATGATACCCGCTTTCATCATATCCAATTCGATATTGCCCGGAACACGCGCGGGAATGCTTGAAAAGCCGCCTGCTTTAATTGCTTTTTCGGTGTTCGGGGTGATACCCGAATCGAGCAATTTGCGGTGTTCGATAACGTAGGCGCAAAAATTCGAAAGTTTTGTCAATACTTTTTCCATAATATCCTCCGTTGTATGAAGTTTTGCGATATTTACGCTATCAGTATAGCAGATTCCAAGCGAAAAAGAAAGCCTTTTCTTCGGCAAAAACACTTATTTTCTCGGTTTTCGGTAAAAAAATCGGATGTTTTTCACAATTTTCGTCGCAAAATTACGGTTTTTCCAAAAAAATCGGTTTTATATCTTGCTTTTTTTGCGTCTTTGGGGTACAATATACAAGTAAATACAATACACAAAATACTTTTATTGGAGATGGACGTATGTTAGTATCTGCAAAGGAAATGCTCACCAAAGCCAAAGAAGGACATTATGCCGTAGGTCAGTTCAATATCAACAATCTTGAATGGACCAAAGCGATCCTTCTCACCGCACAGGAATTGAACTCCCCCGTTATTCTCGGCGTATCCGAAGGTGCGGGCAAATATATGTGCGGCTACAAAACGGTTGTCGGCATGGTAAACGGTATGCTCGAAGAATTGAATATCACCGTTCCGGTTGCGCTTCACCTTGACCACGGTTCGTATGAAGGCGCACTCAAATGCATCGAAGCCGGATTTTCTTCGGTTATGTTCGACGGCTCTCACTATCCGATTGCCGAAAACATCGAAAAGACAAAAGAATTGGTTCGTATCACCGGCGAAAAAGGAATCTCACTTGAAGCCGAAGTCGGCGCCATCGGCGGCGAAGAGGACGGCGTTGTCGGTATGGGCGAATGTGCCGATCCCGACGAATGCAAGATGATTGCCGATCTCGGCGTCACCATGCTCGCCGCCGGTATCGGTAATATCCACGGTAAATATCCCGAAAACTGGGCAGGACTTTCGTTCGAAACGCTTGCCGCCGTTCAGGAAAAGACAGGCTCTATGCCCCTTGTGCTTCACGGCGGTACCGGTATTCCCGCCGACATGATCAAGAAAGCCATTTCGCTCGGCGTTTCGAAGATCAACGTAAACACCGAATGTCAACTTGCTTTTGCCGATGCGACCAGAAAGTACATCGAAGCAGGCAAAGATCTTTCGGGCAAGGGCTTTGACCCCAGAAAGCTTCTCGCTCCCGGATTCGAAGCGATAAAAGCTACCGTTACGGAAAAAATGGAACTGTTCGGTTCGGTAAATAAGGCTTAAAGATTCTTTTCGTTTCTTTGCATTTTGGCACGG
>CAYNXA010000019.1:0-13695 GCA_964401015.1 uncultured Oscillospiraceae bacterium | reverse complement strand
AGATGATGTGCATCATCAAAGACCTTTACAACGGCAACGACAAGCTCCCCGCCGGTTGTGAAGAAGAAGCAGTCGGTCATAACGCCATAGCGGGCGGCTTCCAAGGTCAGCGTCAATGGACCGACTTCTACCCCAACTGCGATTTTCCCGAATCGATGCTCAATTCGTCCTTCGACTGGAACGGTGCGCGTGAGCCGTATATTCTCGCCACCGAAAACGATACGCTTAACGGCGTTTGCATGCTCTTCTCGAAATTGTTGACCAACACCGCGCAAATTTTCGCCGACGTTCGTACTTACTGGAGCGCCGATGCGGTAAAGCGGTCGGCAAATTATACGCTGGAAGGCAAAGCGAAAGACGCAGGTGGCTTTATTCACCTTATCAATTCGGGTGCCGCTTGTATCGACGCTTGCGGTGAATCGCGCGACGAAAAGGGCAACGCAGTCATGAAGCCGTTCTGGCAGATGACCGAAAAAGATATGGACGCTTGTCTTGCCGCCACCGAATGGTGTGCCGCCGACAAGGGCTATTTCCGCGGCGGCGGATTCTCGTCGAGATTCTTGACCCGCGCCGAAATGCCGGTCACCATGTTGCGCTTGAACCTTGTAAAAGGGCTCGGTCCAGTCATGCAGATCGCCGAAGGTTGGACGGTAAATCTTCCCGATGAAGTATCGGATATTCTTTGGAAGCGTACCGACTATACCTGGCCTTGCACTTGGTTTGCTCCGCGCATCACCGGCAAGGGTGCTTTCACCTCGGCATATGAAGTAATGAACCATTGGGGCGCCAATCACGGTGCCATCAGCTACGGTCATATCGGTGCCGACGTTATCACCCTCTGCTCAATGCTCCGTATTCCCGTTTGTATGCACAACGTGCCCGACGAACAGATCTTCCGTCCCGCAAGCTGGAACGCATTCGGCATGGATCTTGAAGGTCAGGATTTCCGCGCTTGCTCGGCATACGGTCCGATGTATCGTAACGTAAGATAAACCGTTCCGCACAAGGAGGCTTTTCACATGTTTTCTTCTTTACCGAAATCGTTTTCGTTTGTCGATCGTTTTCAAAAGCATCCGAATAATCCGATCCTGCGTCCGCAAGGCGACGTCGCTGCCGATTGTATTTTCAACCCCGGCGCCGTTGTCTGCGGCGATGAGATCGTCATGCTTTGCCGCTGTATCAATTTCGGCATGCCGAAGCCCGCCGACAATTGGAGCGTTTCGACCTTGACCTTTGCGCGCAGTCACAACGGCGTGGATTTTGCGCTTGACGACAAACCGTTTTTACAGCCCGATGAACAGTCGATCTATAAAGGCGGATTCGAAGATCCCCGCCTGGTATATCTTCCCGATGAAAAAATGTATGCGTTGACCTATACAGGTGTTGTCAATATGCAAAACACGGTGGGACTTTTGGCGCTCTCCCCCGATTTGAAAAATTGGGAATTTTGCGGTGAAGTTCTGCCGGGGCGTGCCATTGCTCTTTGCGATCGTAAGATTGGCGGCAAGTATTGGGCATATTACGGCAATTCAAATATTTTCCTTGCTTGTTCGGACGATTTGCATCATTGGGAAACCTTGCCCGCACCCGCTGTCGAAAAACGTGACGGTTGCTTTGACAACGTCCTTTGCGAAGCGGTTGCGGCTCCGATCATCCGTGACGACGGGATTCTGTTGCTCTATAACGGCGCGGCGGACGGAACCTACCGCGCCGACATCGGGAAACGCCTCAGCGGTTTTCGCGGCGAGGTAAACGACCACGTCTATTCGATCGGTTGGGCTTTATTCGCTCGAAATAATCCGTCCGAGCTTCTTGCCCGTTCGGAAAGACCGATTCTTTCGCCCGAATATCCGTACGAGCTTTACGGCATTTCCGAATATACCGTTTTCGGCAATGCTTTGGTGGAATTCGGCGGCAATATGTATCTGTATTACGGTTGTTCGGACACGCGCATCGGCGTTGCCATCGCCCCTTTGGACAAATCGTAAGAATTTCCTTTCCTTGACAAAATCCCTCCCGTCTGCCATAATCGGCAGTAAAAGACGGGAGGGATTCTTTTGTTTAGTTGAGAATTTGTTTTGACTTATACTTGCAATTGACGGAAACGGTAAAATTCACCTTGCTTTTCCAAAAGCTCGTCATAGGTTCCGAATTCCACACAATGACCGTCGCGAATGACCGCGATCTTATCGGCATTCTTAATGGTTGACAAACGGTGTGCCACGATAAACGTAGTCTTGTCTTTGGAAAGATTGTCGATTGCTTTTTGGATATGCTTTTCCGATACGGTATCGAGAGCACTTGTCGCCTCGTCGAAAATGATAACCTGCGGATTACGAATCAGCGCACGGGCAATCGAAATTCGTTGCCGCTGACCACCCGAAAGTCGGTTTCCACATTCGCCTACCGGTGTATTCAACCCTTGCGGCAAGCTGTCGACAACATCGCGCAGACACGCAAGGTCGATAACTTTTTGTAAATGTTCTTCGCTCACGTCGGGTGAGCCGTAGGTAATGTTATCGCGTATCGTACCCGAAAACAAGATGCTGTTTTGCAAAACGACGGCGATTCTACGGCGGTAGCTGCGCAGATCCAATGTTTTGATATCCACGCCGTCTACCAACACTTCGCCCTCATTGCAGAAATTAAATCCGGTGATGAGATTGATGATCGTCGATTTTCCCGAACCCGATTCGCCGACAAGGGCAATCGTTTCGCCCGCTTCTACTTCCAGATTCAATCGATTGAGGATCGGTTCGTTAGCGTCGCGATATTGGAAGGTTACATTGCGGAACGAATATTCGCCGCGAAGATCGTGAAGTTTTGTCTTGCTTCGATCGTCCTCCACATCATCCGAATCCAAAATTTCACCGACCGAATTGATGGCTTCCGAGCCGCTGGCAATGGACGGGATCAAATTGGTCATCGAAGAAATATAATTGACGAAAGTCGAAAAATACGACTGGTACAGCGTCAGATCGCCGATCAGCATACGCCCCGTAAAGACCATATACGACGTGAGCATAAGACACAATACTTGGAATCCTTGCATCAACAACCAGTTGATCACGACAAACTTGTTGGTCGCGCTGTCGAGCGCATAGCCGATTTTTGCCGTCGAAACCACCTGTTTCGACATTTTTTCGATTTCGACATCTTCCAGTGCATGCGCCTTGGTGACAGGAATCAATCCGACCATGTCGACAACGCGCGCGTTGGTTTCTTCAAACGATCGACGGTAGCGGGAGCTTTTCTGAACCAGTCCTTTTTTGAAAAGCTTGGCACTGAAAACCGCAAGCGGACCGCAAATGGCGAAAAACAGAATGATCTGCCAATTGCGCTTGTAGATCAAAACGCCGATCGTCACCGAAAGATTGACGATGATATGGATGCCGTTGGTATGTAACGTAACGAGGAGCGAATGGATCGCGTCAACGTCGCGCATGATTTTGGACTGTATGCGACCCGATTCCATTTCCTTTGAGAACTGAATGGTCAAATGCTGAAGTTTGGATACGATACTGCCCCGCAAAGCGGCTTCGATCGAACGCGCCGCATCGTCGCGGGTCTGTCGATACAGCATTTGCATGGGATAATTGATGAGCAAGAGAAAAGCGGTGACCGCAAGATTGCCGATAACGACATTTGCCGTGTGTTCGGTTCGCTCGGTCAAGGCATTGATGATATTCGATGTGGCAATCGGGATATACAGCGAAGCGCTCAATTGCAAAATGCAAAAGATCGTCGAAACGAGCAGCTTCCCGTAATAGCCGCGACACATGCCCCATAAGCGGGCAAGCGGGCGTTTTTTTTCCGACGGAGTGCAATAACTTCGAAGAAATGCGTTCTCTCGCCGCATCATCTCCGCTTCATCCAATTCCTCGATGCTTGGTACGTGCTTGGCATTTTTTTGCGCATTCATACTCATACAATGTCACCGTCGCTTTCACCCGCCAAAGCGGGCCGTTATGAAGTTATGAAGTTTATGAGGGCAACCCCTCTGCGTTGTTCGAACATTATTACACAGAAATGCGAAATTGTCAACCCCTTTTCACAAAATAATTTTATTTTTTCGAAAAAATAACAAAAGACAAAGCCGCCCCGCAAAAAGGCACACTTTGTCTTTGTCAATCGTATTCGAAAAAGCCGCAAACACTCTGCCGAAAAACGTCGGCTTTTCGGCAGATAAGCCGTCGGCTCATAAAAAGCGAGGAAATGAATTACGAAACCGAAATTTCGTCGGCGATCGTATAAACGTCCAACATTCTTTGACGACGAATTTCGGCATCGGCTACCATCTTGGCAACCTGTTCGGGCGTAAAGCCCTTGATGTCCTCTGCCTTGATCTTACCCTTGCAGAGTTTATCGTAGGTGAGCGCATATTCGATATCAATGCCGCAGATCACTTCATCGCGGATACATACGACCTGATTGGACTTGCCGTCGAGCAAAAGCTCAACTGCCTTGTGACCCATAAGACCTGCCAATTGACGGTCGCGCAAAGTCGGATCGCCGCCGCGCTGTACGTGTGCCAAACGGGCAAACTTCGTTTCGATACCGGTTTCTTCCTGTACGCGTTTTACAACGTTTGCCGAGAATTCGGGACCGAAAGCTTCCGAAACGACAATGATGAAGTTACGCTTCTTGGCATTTTTCAACGCGCGCATTTTTGCGATAATGCGGTCGAGATCAAAAGGAAATTCTTCGACGGCAATGCCGATCGCACCGGTCGCGATACCGGTATTGAGCGCGATATAACCGGCGTTACGTCCCATAACTTCTACAACGTCGCAACGGGCGTGCGATTCGCACGTGTCACGCAGACGGTCGATCATTTCGACAACGGTATTCATCGCCGTGTCGTAGCCGATGGTGTAATCGGTCGCCGAAATATCGTTGTCGATCGTACCGGGCAAGCCGATACACGGCACGCCGTGGCGGGTAAGATCCTGTGCGCCGCGGAAAGTTCCGTCGCCGCCGATCGTGATAAGGCCGTCGATCTTGTTTTCACGGCAGGTTTCAACTGCCTTCAAAACGCCCGCTTCTTCTTTGAATTCGAGACAACGGTCAGTATAGAGCACCGTGCCGCCACGACTGATGATGTTGGCAACATCGCGTCCTTCGAGAAGCTTCATGTCGTTCTCAACCAAACCGCGATAGCCGCCGTAGATTCCCATCACTTCCACGTCGTTCAAAAGCGCCGTGCGAACCGCGCTGCGGATAAGCGCATTCATACCCGGCGCGTCGCCGCCGGAAGTCAAAATACCGATTCTTCGAAATTTCTTGTCTGCCATTGTAATTCCTTCTTTCAAATACTCCGAAAGTTTGAGTAAATATATTTTTTGCGAAGACCGTTCGCTTTCGTTTTTCCGTCACGACCGCCCGCAAATAATCAATTAATATATATTGTAATCGTTTCGCCGAAAAAAAGCAAGCGTTTTTGCCGAATCTTTTTGAACATTTTGTAAAAATGCGTTTTTCGTTTTCCGTTTCGGACGGTTTTGGAAAAAAGCAAGCCTTATTTATTTGTGATTTTGTCGAAAAATCGCAACCGTTTTTGTGCGCTTTCAACAATATTTTTCGGCGCATATTGACAATCGTTTATCAATATGTTATAATTTAAGTACTATTAGTGAAAAAGCACGGTTGCGACAATGCGAAATTTCGGATTGTCGACCGATAAGGAGGATACGCGCCATGAAAGCGGCAAGACGGCAGCAAATCCATGAGCTGCTTCAGCAAAAGCCCTTTATTTCCCTGAAAGAGCTGGCAGAACTGTTTCCCGACGTCACCGGTATGACTCTGCGGCGGGACATCGAATATTTCGAACAGCAAGGTGAACTGATCAAGGTACGAAACGGCGCTCGCTCGATGAAATTCATCGTGTCAACGGTGGACGAGAAATACACCCGCCGCGAAAAAGAAAACGAATCGCTCAAACGCGCTTTGGCGCTTGCCGCCAAAAATTACGCCGAAAAAGGCAAATGCATTTTCATCGACGCCGGCTCTACTGCGTTGCAGATTGCCTCGGTCTTGGACGATGAGGTTTTCAACGCCGTGACCCCCGGTCCCAACATATCCGTAAAATTGCTGGAAAAGAAACGTCCGATCGTCAATTTAATCGGCGGGATATTGAACCGCGACAGTCTTTCGGTCACGGGCGATCTTTCGATCGAATCGTTAAAAAGTTTTTCGATCGACGTTGCGTTTATCGTGCCGTCGGGCTATTCTTCGGGCGACGGTTTTTCCTGCGGCAATTACAGCGAATGTGAATTAAAACGCTACGTTGTGCAAAACGCACGCAAGGTCGTTCTCGTCATGGATTCCAGCAAAAACGAAAAACTCTACCCGTATGTATTCTGTGACGTTTCGGATGTAGACGTTTTCATCACCGATTGTGATTCCGCCTCCGTCCGCAAGGCACAACGCATGGGTATCGCGACGGTGGTTACCGGCAGCGGTCTTTCGCCCCGTGCCCATGTTTCGAAATGTATTCCCATCGAATTGTAAGTCTTGGTGATGATTCCGATAAGTCTACCCGCGCGCAAGCTTGTGCGACAGCGCGAAAAACGTAAAAAACTCGACAAAATTTCCGAAAACCCTTTACAGAAGCGGGATTTTGTAGTAAAATGATAAGCGGTGATTTATGCACCGCTTATTCTTTTTGCGGTCGTTTTTTCGCTCGTGCCGACGATTTTGCAAATTTGCTCGTATCCGAGAGCCGCGCACGATTTCTTTCTTTTTACCGTTCGACCGCTTTGTAAATAACACGCCGGCTCGTTCGGCAGTACCGTGACACGGCAACACGCCGTCACCGTAATACCAAGGAGGGATATTTTCATGAACGACAGCTTGAAAACACCCGATATCGACCGATTGTTTCGCGCCGTATTGACGCTTGAGACCTTGGACGATTGCTATCATTTTTTTGACGATCTCTGCACCATTCCCGAACTTTTGGAAATGGCAAAACGCATAAAAGCGGCAAAAATGCTCCGCGACGGCAACAAATACGCGCAGATTGCCTCCGAAACGGGGCTCTCGACCGCAACCATCAGCCGTGTGAACCGCTGTTTGAAATACGGAAACGGCGGCTACGAAAAGGCGCTCGGAGGGCTGGACGAATGATCGAACGCGAATCTTCCTACGGCATGGCGCTGGCACAAGCTTACGACACCCTAAACGATGGGATCGATCACGTTGCCGTCGCCGATTATATTTTGAAACTCGTCCGACTTTATTCGGACATTCCGGTAGCCGATATCGGCGAAACCGCGTGCGGTACGGGCAACATGGCTTGTGAACTTTCGCGGCGCGGCTATCGCGTCACGGCGTCGGATATTTCCGAGGATATGCTTACCGTTGCCGACAAAAAAGCGCGCGACGCGGGCTTGTCGGTACGCTTCGTTTTGCAGGATATGCGTTTTGCCGTTCTGTATTCGAAAAAAGACCTCATGCTCTGTCTTTTGGACAGCATGAATTATCTCTTGAAAAAACAAGACGTTCTTTCGGCACTGAAAAGCGCCTACGATTGTTTGAAAGACGGCGGACTTTTTATTTTCGACATGAACAGCCGTTACAAATTCGAAACGATCTACGCACAAAACGACTACGTGCTCGACGATGACGGCGTTTATTGCGGCTGGCAAAACGATTACAACGAAAACACCCGCCTTTGCCGCTTTTACCTGTCGATTTTTTGCGAAAAATCCGACGGCGATTACACGCGCGTTTCCGAATACCAGTGTGAGCGCATGTATACCGTACGACAAATGGAAAGTTACGCAAAAGAAGTCGGCTTCACGCTTTGCGCCGTATACGGCGACCGCACGTTCGAGTGGGGCGACGAAAGTCGCGACGAACGTTTATATTACGTTTTGAAAAAAGAGGCACACCATGAGTAAAGATACATTGCTTCGCGCCATGACGCGCGACGGAAACGCGCGCATTCTGATTGCCGAAACCACCGATATCGTCAATCGCGCCATACAATATCATCATCTTTCCCCCACTGCCGCCGCGGCAATGGGACGCACCTTGACGGCAAGCTCTCTTATCGGCATTATGCTCAAAAACAAGGGCGATTCGGCGACTCTCACCTTTGCGGGAGACGGCGCCTGCGGCAAGATCATCGCCGTTTCGGATTACGGCGGAAACGTTAAAGGCTACATTCAAAACCCCACCGCCGATCTGCCCTCCAAAGAAAAAGGCAAACTGGACGTTGCGGGTGCCGTCGGAAACGGCGTTATGCAACTTATCCGCGATATCGGCGAAAAAGAGCCGTATGTCGGCATTTCTCCCATCGTATCGGGCGAGATTGCCGAAGATATCACCCATTATTTCGCCGTCAGCGAACAAATACCGACCGTATGCGGACTCGGCGTTTTGATCGATACCGATCATACCTGTCGGACGGCGGGCGGTTTTATGATCCAGCTTTTGCCGGGTGCCGACGACGCTTTCATCGACCTTTTGGAAAAACGCATGACGCCGGTTTATTCGGTGTCCGCTTATTTCGATCGCGGTCTTTCCTGTGAGGAAATCGCAAAAGAACTTTTGGGCGACGAAATTCCGTTCGATGTGTTCGACGAAAACGATATCGCCTACCGTTGCGATTGTTCACGCGAGCGCACTTACCGCGCCCTTTGCAGTCTGCCGAACAAAGAGATCGACGAAATGATCGCCGACGGCAAGGAAATCGAAATGACCTGCCGTTTCTGCGACAAAGTTTACACCTTTTCCGTCGATGAATTAACGAAAATACGGGAATCACGTTCATGAATAAAATACCGACCGATACCGAAAACTACGAAATGCACGAGCTTTCGAAACAAGAGCCGTATGCGGCAAAGGTTCGCGAGCATATTGCCGCCCTTGCGTCGGCAAACGGGAAAGTCCCCGCCGTTTTTATCGTCACTTTCGGCTGTCAGCAAAACGAAGCCGACAGCGAACGGCTGATGGGACAAGCGCTCTCGCTCGGCTATCGAAAAGCGACTTCCGTCGAAGACGCCGATCTGATTCTGTATAACACCTGTGCCGTCCGCGAGCATGCCGAATTGCGTGCCCTTTCACGTACGGGTGCGCTCAAGCATTTGAAAGAAACCAACAAAAACCTCATCATCGGACTGTGGGGCTGTATGGTAACGCAGGAACATCGGGTCAGCGATATCAAAAACAGCTACCCCTACGTCGATTTCGTGGCGGGCACCAATATGCTTCACCGTCTGCCCGAAATTCTCTGCGACGTTATGATCGGCGGCAAACGCCGCTATTACGTAACCGACGAAGCGCCGCAGACCGTCGAAAACGTACCCGTCGAGCGCGAAAGCGATATAAAGGCTTACGTTTCGATCATGTACGGCTGTAACAATTTCTGCACCTATTGCGTCGTACCTTACGTGCGCGGGCGGGAACGCAGTCGCGAACCCGACGCCGTTGTGCGCGAAGTGGAAGAACTTGTACGGAGCGGCTGTCGCGACATTACGCTTCTCGGTCAAAACGTCAATTCCTATGCCCCGAAAAGCGGCGGCAATTTTGCGTCGCTCTTAAAACGTCTGTCGGATATCGACGGCGATTTTCTGCTTCGTTTCATGACTTCTCACCCGAAAGATGCGTCCGACGAGCTGATCGACGTGATGGCGCAAAGCGACAAGATCGCCCGTCATTTTCATTTGCCCATGCAATCGGGCAGTACCGAAATTTTGCGCCGCATGAACCGCAAATACACCGCCGAAAAATATCTTGCGCTTGCCGAAAAGATAAAGCAAAAGATTCCCGACGTCGTTTTGACGACCGATATCATCGTCGGCTTTCCCGGCGAGACCGAAGAAGATTTCGAGGACACGCTGAACGCGGTGCGCACCGTGCGCTTCGATTCGATTTTTTCATTTATTTTTTCGCCGCGCGTCGGCACGCCCGCCGCGAGCATGGACGACCCGACCCCCTATGACGGTAAAACCGAGCGCATGAATCGACTTTTGAAATTGCAAGCCGACATCGCCGCCGAAGAACACGCCGCTTTTGTCGGGAAAACCATTCGCGTTCTTTGCGAGAGCAAAGCGCCGAACAAAGACGGCTTTTTCGTCGGAAAAAGTTCGGGCAATCAAACGGTGCTCTTTACTTCCGACAAAGCTCCGTACGGCACTTTCGTTTCGGTCGCGATCGAATCGTCGGGCGCGGCGCAGCTGTTCGGGAAAGCGGTCGACTGAAACACCGCCCGCGAAAAGCCGCATTTCCGCGCCATAAACAAGACTACGTTAAGTACAGATTATCAAATCCGATTGGATAAAATCAGAAAAGGAAGAAAACGATTATTATGAATCCGGTTATCGAATTATGCAAACAACTCGGCGAGACCTTGCGCTCCTCCGAGGAATTTACCCGTTACGACAAAGCGCGTAAAGCATGCCGCGACGATCGCGAATTGCAAAGCAAGATCGACGAATTCAAAGTACAGAAGAAAGTTTACGACATCGAAAGTGCCAAACCCGACGCCGACGCCGAGCTTGTCGCCGTCATAAAAGCACGCCTTGACGAGCTGTACGACGAAGTATATTCGAAAGAAAACATGAAAGAATTCACCAAAGCCGAGGACGATTTCAACATTCTTCTCAACGCCGTAAACATGACCATCAGCTCCTACATTGCCGAACAGCCCATGGCGTCCGAAGCGTCCTGCACACACGATTGCAGCACGTGTCCCGGCTGTCACTGATCGTTTCTTTTCGACAGCCGCGCGCAGGCTTCGGTCGCGGCACTTTCATTTTTCGTAACGGGGGGAGCGTTTTTTATGCCATATACGCCCATGATGCAACAGTACCTTTCCACCAAGGAAAGCTATAAAGATTATATTCTTTTCTACCGTTTGGGCGACTTTTACGAGATGTTTTTCGACGACGCGATCTGCGTGTCGCGCGAATTGGAGCTGACGCTCACCGGTAAAGATTGCGGTATGGAAGAACGCGCGCCCATGTGCGGTATTCCCTATCATGCCGCCGACCAATATATCGCGCGCCTTGTCAAAAAAGGCTATCAAGTCGCCATCTGCGAACAACTCGAAGACCCCGCCACGGCAAAAGGGATCGTCAAGCGCGACGTTGTCCGTATCATCACGCCCGGCACCGTCACCGAGGGAAGTCTGCTTGTCGACGGCAAAAACAACTATTTGTGTGCCGTTTACGTTGACGGTTTGCGCGGTGGGCTTGCCGTGGCCGATATTTCGACCGCCGAAGTATATGCCACCGATTTTTGCGACGGTGACGGCGATCTCACGCAAAAGCTCATCAATGAAATGGGCATCTACGCTCCGAGCGAAGTCTTGTCAAATCTGCCCGAAACGTCTTGTGAAGCGATACGCGACTACGTGCGGATTCGTTTGGGTGCCAATTTTCATGCGGGCGAAAAAGAACGCTTCAAAGTCATTCTGCCGACACTCCGCGAGCAATTCGGCGAGGGATTTTTGTATCAAAGCGGTCTTACGGAAGATTCGCCCGTCCTCCCCGCCCTGTCGGCGCTGATTCACTACCTTTCCGAAACACAACGCACCGACATTTCCTATATAAACAAACTCAATTATTACAGCAACGAACAATTTTTGGGACTGGATATCAATACTCGCCGTAATTTAGAATTGTGCGAAACCATGCGCTCCAAAGAGAAAAAAGGCTCTTTGCTCGGTATTCTGGACAAAACGAAAACCGCTATGGGCGCACGCTTGCTTCGCAAATGGATCGAACAGCCGCTCCTTTCCCGCAACCGTATCGAACGACGTCAAAACGCCGTTCGCGGGCTTTTCGACGATATGATCTCGAAAGATTCGCTGACCGAACGGCTGTCCAAAATCGGCGATTTGGAACGATTGATGACCCGAATCGTTTACAATACCGCCAACGGTCGCGATTTGAAATCGCTTGAAAACACCGCGCGCCAAATACCGGTCATCAAAAAAACTCTTTCGGGATTTGAAAGTGCCGAGCTTTGCGACTTGAACGACGCGTTGGACCCGCTTTCGGATATCGAAAAGACTATCCGCGAAGCAATCGTCAACGAACCGCCTTTTACCATACGCGAAGGGGGCATCTTCCGTTCGGGCTATAACAGCGCGATCGACGAATTGCGCTCCATGATGGGCGAGGGTGAAAGCTGGATCGTCAAGATCGAGCAGTCCGAACGCGAATTGACCGGTATCAAGAACCTGAAAGTCGGCTACAACCGCGTTTTCGGCTACTATATCGAAGTCACAAAATCCTTTCTCGATCGGGTGCCCGACCGCTATATCCGCAAGCAAACGCTGACGAATTGCGAGCGCTACATAACCGAAGAACTGAAAGAAATGGAAGCGCGCGTTCTCGGCGCCAAAGACAAAGTTGTCGCACTCGAATACGAATTATTCCAGCAAATTCGCGAATTTATCGCGGACAATGTCACACGGATCCAAAAGACCGCGTCGGCACTTGCCCGCCTCGATGTGTTCGCGTCGCTTGCCGAAGTGGCAAAAAAACGCCATTACGTCTGCCCCGAAGTCGATTATTCCGATAAAATTCAAATTATCGACGGCAGACACCCGATCGTGGAAAGCGTTTGCCAAAACGGTATGTTCGTCCCCAACGACGTCGACCTATCGACCCAAAATCGCCTTATGCTGATCACCGGTCCCAATATGGCGGGTAAATCCACCTATATGCGCCAAACCGCTTTGATCATTCTCATGGCGCAAATGGGTTCGTTCGTTCCGGCACGCGAAGCGCGTATCGGTATCGTCGATAAACTGTTTACCCGTGTCGGCGCATCGGACGACCTTGCGTCGGGGCAATCGACCTTTATGCTCGAAATGAACGAAGTTGCTTATATTTTGAAGAACGCCACCGCCAAAAGCTTTATCGTATACGATGAGATCGGACGCGGCACGTCCACCTTTGACGGCATGAGCATTGCCCGCGCGGTCGCCGAATACACCGCCGGAAAAAAAGTCGGCGCCAAAACCATGTTCGCCACCCACTATCACGAGCTGTGCGAACTGGAAGACACTTGTGAGGGCGTCGTAAACTATAACATTGCCGCCAAAAAACGCGGCGACGAATTGATCTTCTTGCGAAAGATCGTGCGCGGTGCCGCCGACGACAGCTACGGTATCGAAGTGGCAAAGTTGGCGGGCGTACCGAACGAGGTGACAAAACGCGCGTCGACTATTTTGGAAAACCTGATCGAAGGCGCTCCCGTTCCGCTTGCCAAAGGCGCGGCAAAGTCGTCGTCCAAAAAAGAAACGCCGATCGCCGTATCGTTCGACGATCTTTCCAAAGAACAGGTGGTCGAAAAGCTGAAAGCACTCGATATCAACACCCTTACGCCGATCGAAGCCCTGACTAAGCTTTACGAATTGAAAAATCTTTTGGACTGATCGGCGCGGCAGCGCGACTTCGCAAATTGCCGAACTTTATTACGCAAAAAGAGAAAAGAGGTGAGTACACGTGGGAATCATTCACGTTTTGGATAAGCACACGGCAAATTTAATCGCCGCCGGCGAAGTGGTCGAACGACCCGCTTCGGCGATCAAAGAAATGCTCGAAAACGCCGCCGACGCCGGTGCGACCCACATTACGGTCGAAATCAAAAACGGCGGTACGACTTATTTCCGCGTCACCGACAACGGTTGCGGAATAGCGGCGGAGGATCTGCCAAAATCCGTCTTGCGCCATG
>CAYNXA010000018.1:0-14169 GCA_964401015.1 uncultured Oscillospiraceae bacterium | reverse complement strand
AATTCTCGGCTCTACGTTTCCGCTGAATTGCTGGACTTCGGTATCGATTACCTGCTCGCCTATCTTCCGTGCTTTGGATGCTGCACTTGAGACTGAGTTCAGGAACTCTGACATTTCTTCAGTTATTCCGTCATTCCATGCCATTGCTTATCCCTCCATGCTTGCTGGTTCTGATAGGTCTATCAGGTCTTCGGTTCCTCCGCCTTTGTGTCTATCGTGTAGTTCTACGGACATGTTTATCACATCCATGATAACATTCATTCCGTACCGCATTATGTCCACTTTAAATCCTAACTGAGCGAGGGAGTAAAGCAGATAGCTGGTCAGTCCGTAGTCCTTGGTTGCTGTCTTTTTCTTTACCTTTTCTGGTATCTTGAGTTTTTTTTTGCTATGGATTCGTATGTCATAGCCATGTCCAGAAGTTCAAGTGCGAGCGTGGGATCTTCGTATACCTCCTGCGGGAGTATTTCGTAGCCGATTGCCAGCGCTTCTGCCTGCTCGTCTTCCGGTAATGCGCACACGTGCATGACGATCAAGAGATGCTCTATCATTGATAAGCCGTTTATATCGTCTGTTTCCTGTGCTTGCTTGATGGTGGACACGAGAAGTTCCGGGTTGTCCAGAATTGCCTGTGTCTTTTCTTCCTCTGTCTTTGCGGCTTCGAACTTTCCGATAAGTTCTACCGTTTCTTTGTTGACTACCGTCAAGAGGCTTTTCTTGTAGTCTGATAATGCTGACCCGAGTTCTACCCCTGTACAAGATTTGAACAGCGGGAAGAGGTGACCGTTCGCCATGAAGACGATGTCTTCCTCCTCCCCACTGTGTGGATCTTTGTACAAGTAGCTTTTAACGTATCGGGTAGGATAACGTTTTATTGCCATTGCTTTTGCTCCTTGTTGTTTTTAACCGTTAGATGAGGTCTGGGTGTCCGGTGTGAACTCTGCCGGGAACACGATTGTCTCCTTGTTAGCGTTGTACTTCGTAGTGTTCAACGTGCTATTGAGGATGCTGTATGTTCTTGCTCCGGTCTGTCCGCTGGTCTTCGTGAAGAATACCGGATATGCGTAGCCTTTGAGTTTCAATTCACCGATGGAGTTGTCATCCTTACTGATTGTCTTCGTGTCAATCGCAGGAAGGTCAAATCTCACTTTGTAAAGAATGAATTTGTTTCTGCTTTCTCCGGATTCACTCGACACGAGTCTGTCGAACGACAAGCCTACGAACGGTACGCTGTCATCCATATCTCCGACCACGATGCCGTCTGCTGCGCTGTACTTCACACCGAGCAGTTTCTCCATGTGATTGATTGCGATGTCGTAAAGTGTCCACTCTACCTCGCCTACTACGAGACCTTGCTTGACCATCCATGCCGGGTCGTTTCCGCTTGCGAGTTCAGTGGTCGTTCTGGTAGGTGTAAAGACGATTGCCGTCTCGCCTGTCCATTTCACCGCCTCGCTTTCGTACCCGGTAAAGCCGGAGTTGAGCTTCGTGGTGATGACATCCTGTAAACCTTGGCTAACAATTTTAGGCACTTTAACTGCTGACATTGTTTTTCTCCTTTAATAAATTTTTTGAACGAACAGGATCTTCCTGTTGCTGTATGCGCTTCCGCTTTCCGCTGAAGGAACGGGACCCTCTCCGCCGCTACTTATTGCCCAGAGGTCATCTGCGAGATTTTCCAGCAAGGCTTCAAGATAAGGGGCGAAGGGGTTTTCCGCTCCGGCTGTTGTATCGTCCTGATAGAACAGGAAGGGGTCATCGTAGTAAAAGGTCAGCGCTATACTGACACTGTGGGTCAATGGTTTGTTGCCTGCGTACTTCGGGTCGGTGTCGACTATGTTGTAGATACAATACAGCGAGTGCGTTTGTCCATCCTTAGTTATCTTTGCTTCCGGTGCTACGGTGGGTGTGCTGTTCCGGTAGAACAGTGGGAACTCGTTTGTCTCTTTGACCTCTTCATCGGTCAATGCCCAGCCATCCGACCACCCTGCTTCTGTGAGCAGCTCTTCTATTCTATGGATTGCCGCTGATTCGGCTGCTGTCATGTTAAGTCTCATAGGTATCACCGCCTTGGTACGTTCTCTCGTCTTTGAACTCGTAGGCCACTATCTTGATATCCTGCTTGGTGTAGTCGAATTCGTCCGGCTTTTCCTTGATGGTGTAGGTTCTGCCTTGCTCGTCTACGAGTGTCAGCTTCTCCCACATTGACAGGATTTTGGGGTTGTACCCCACGATAAAATTGACTATCGTTTCGTGGCCCACCGCTGAGTTGGCGAGTCTTTCCTTTTGCGATATGTCCCTTACGCTGCACCAGAAGCCGCCACTGGCTCGGCTGTGTATGTATCTTCGAGCCAGTATTTGCAGCGGCTTCGCTTTGGTGGTTTCAACGTAAAAGCATTTGAGCTTTTTGTTCTTAACCATGCGGCTTGCCCTCCGACTTCAAAATGATGAAAGTCTCGCACTGGGTAGCCAATATGGATAAGGTTCGCTCGTTGTCGACTTGGTCGATGAAAGCACGACAATATTCTATGATGTAGCTGTCCGTCAGCGTTTCGAATTCCGCCGCATATTCCGGCTTCACCATAAAGTACACACCCCCGACCTTCTCGCCCAGCGTGGTGTACAGCGATGCTTTTGCGGCTTCGATGTATCTCGCTATCTGGACGTTCATGTATTCGAAGTCATCTTTACGCAGTGCGTTTCTTACGTCTTCAACAGAGATGTTCATGTGTGCTTATTCCTCCCGGTTATTTAGCCGTTATTCGATGCATCCGCACCACGGCATACGATGATGAGGGACTTCGTGCTTACAGGCTTACCGTCAGCGATGATGGTTGCCTTGTGGATGATTTCGTCCGTGTCTTCGTCCGTGTACTCTTTGATGCGAAGCTGCATGTTGCTGTTGAAGTAGTAGTCCGCATCATCGAAGAAGTATGCGAATGCCGTACTCTTGGACTTGGTTGAGCTGCCGGTGATTGCATCGAAGTTGTACATGCCTTGGTCTTCCATGAGTACGACAGGGCGGCCCATGAAGGTAGGCACAGATGCGCCACCGAAGCCTACGGTGTCAAGTGCGATTACTCGGCCGGTTGAGTCTTTCATGCCGAAGATATAGGTGTACCAGTCAACGGCATTGATGTGAAGAACAGCCTTCGACTTCTTGCTCTGCGGGATTTTTGCGTAGAGCTTTACCCACTCGCTGTAGTCGGTTACGGTAACGTTGTTAAGAGTAAATGCGTTTACTCCGGAAGAACCGCTGTAGGTACCGTCAGTAAGGATGCCCTTAGGTTGACCGGAACCAGAGCCTGCTACGATTGCTGCATCGAAACCTTCGGCACAGCCTTCGAGGATTTTAGACACGAGTTTCGATTCGAATGCATCGAGGCTCATTGTGGAAACTTCGAGGGAGATAGCTACACGGATTTCGCCTTTGTAGCCGTTGAAGGTTACAGAGCCGGTCGTTGCGCCCTGTCTGTCGCTCTTGCCGTTTTCGGATACCCACGAAAGGGTAGGCTTGAAGGTCGAAATAGGAACAGAGAGACCGGGTGCGATCTGTGTCTTCGTTACTCTCGCAAAAATCGAGCCTGCATGCTCGTTTGTTTCAAAGAGTTTGTCGGTGATTACGGAAGGAACGATAACGGATCCCACGTTCGTCTTCTGGGTGCTTGCATCCGCTCTGTGGAGAATTGCGCTGTCTTCATGACGGAGAACAAAGTTCTTGAACGCTTTTCTGTACTCAAGCGAAGAAGTGATATCGTCACTTCTCTCTTCGGTTGCTACTGCTGCAGGGTCAGCCACTACAGGCTGAGGATCCTGAGCGGTTGCTCTGATCTGTACGGACTGTCTGGTGAGTTCAGCACGTTCTGCCACGAGTGCATCTACTTCGCTGTTTAACTCTGCCATTCTTTCCGCTTGGGTTTCGGGGTTGTCTGCTTCTGCACGGATGGCCGCCATTCTGGTGTTGATTTCAGCCATTCTTGCTAAGATTTGCTGTAAGGTCATTTTCGTTTTCTCCTTTAGATTTTTGTTTTAATTAAGATTTTATTTCTCAACGCTTGGCGGTTTAACTCGTCCAGTTTCGCAGCTCTAAGGTCCATATCACTGCGGCGCCTTGCGTAGATGCTTGTTTCGGGGTTAGCACCGAAGTCTACGGCACTAACGTCAAACACACGCTTTACCTTCATTACCCTGAAGGTGATTTTGTGCTGTTCTTTGTCTTCGATTATCTGTTCGGACTCGTAGTCCTCGGTGAATGCCCAGCTCATTTGCTGAACAGTTCCGCTCTTGATTTCAAGGAACAAGTCTTTTCCGCCGGAAGTGGGGAGCAGATTGGCTGTCATTTCCACACGGTCTTCCAGCACTTCAATGGTGAGCTTTCCCTGCTCGCTCTTGCTGGTAGTTCTTGCCGGTGTGCCTTTTGCATCACCGTGATTGTATTTCATGGGAACGTCTTTGTAGTCGGCTTCTGCGAATGCGTTTCTGTCGATGATTTCGTAGACGTCTGTGTCACCGAAGGTGAAGAGTTTGTACTCTTTGTCAAAGATGACAGGGGTTCCCCTCACGATCATGTCACCGGTCTCGGTCTCCTCGGCTCTTACTTCCATCAGCCTTCTGTAGTCTCTGTATCTGTCACGCAGGGTGATTCCGTTATTCGGCATTGTTTTCTTCCTCCTCTACTTTACTATTACCATCTCCGGGTTCGTTCTTTTTGCCATCATCGTCTTTTTCGTCCTCTTCTTCGCCTTTTTTCGGCTCTTCTTCCTTGAGGCTATCATTGTAGTTTTGACTGGTTACCACGGTGTTTCTCTTTCCCTTAGGAACCGGTAAACCTATCAAATCTCCCAGTGTTCCAAGTGTGAAGCAACCGACCTCTCTTGCGGTGCGGAAGATTTCGAGACGTGTCTTCATGCTCATGTAAAGAATTTTTTTATCGTTATAAACAATTCGGTTACCGACTTCGAATTCTCGGTCAGTAAAAAGTTTGCGTGTCATTTCCTGCGCTGCTCTCATGAAGAACGGTTCAATAGTTCGATCGTAGTAGCTTCCCATCTCGTCTTCGGTTGCTTCGCCGGCTATGACTTTTTCCGGGCATCCGAAGAATTTATAAACTGCTTGGTTCCACTGGTTTGTCTCTGCGTAGTTCGCCGTCTTCTGTGGACTCGAATTCACAGGCACTAAGTCTACGATGCTGTCCGTGTAGGCAATGCCGACCGGGTCTTCCGACTTGATGTGCAGGTAGTCTTCGGTGAACTTCTTTGCTCTGCGCTTGAGTTCCGTGCTGTTCATCTTCGTGTTGACTTTGCCTATAAACCTTACGGCTTGGCTTGTGAGAATTGCTCTCTCGATGCCGGTGTAGTTTAAGTTGATTAGGTCAATCACTCGGCTGATGTGTGTGTTTGCTTTGCTGTCACCGAACATGACGTCTTTCGTCACGTGTCGTGCGATGTGGATGATATCACTGTATAGCACCTCCAGCGGTTTGCCGTTCAAGGTGAACTGCAGGATAATCTCTCCGGTTACTACCTTCTCGAATTTCACCATCGAGGGGTCTATGCTCCATAGTGCGATTATGTTCCGGAAGGGATCTCGTTCTATGTAAATAAAAGCGTTATTGTACTTGAAGTAGAAGTAGGCCGTTCTTTCCCAGAACACCGCCGCCGTATTCAGCGGGTTCGGACTGAACTGCAGCAAGCGGTCAAGTGCGGGGTAGTCCCCGATGCACTCTCCGTCCGATAAAATTCTAACGCTGGCCAGTTCTACCTTGCTGCAGTATTGTGCGTTCGTCTGCAAACAGGACATTCCCGCTTCACTCTTCTCAAAGTCCCAGCCTGTCGCAGTATATGTGGGTACCAGACCTCCGTAGCTTCCAAGTTGTAGTACGAGTTCCTTCGAGTCTTCGCTCTGTTTAGACCTTTTTTTTCTAAAATTAAAAAGTCCCATTTTATCCTCCTACGAATTCATTATAGTGGTCCGTCACTCCTACGAAAGCGTTTAGCAACGTAGCGAAGCCATCTATCTTTCTCATGTTATTGTGTCCTGCTTTGCAAGGGAGCAGGTTCTTGTTTCGGGTGTCTTCTTCCACGGCCACATTCGTGAGGCACCACTTCATTACCGGGTTGTTATTGTAGTTGATGCGCTTTGCTCGAAGTTCCGCATCCAGTCTCTGGAAGGGAACCGACAAGGTCTTGCTGCCTTGGTGGCATCGTATCAAGCACACCCCTTCTTTGTAGCCTTCGTCATTCATATCACTGACCAGATACCGTGCGGCATACGCATCGTAGTAAATCCACCGGTAAACGAGCCGGTATTTGTTGACCATGTCGTTCACGTAACGGACTATCTCTTTGTGGTCTATCGAGTTTACCCCGGCTACTCGAATGTAGCCGTTGTCCACCCACGCTCGCCACACGTTGCCCATTCTTGCATCCTGAATGACCTTGCTGTAAAAGTCCGAGCTAATCCAGAACATCGTATCAACGAGGAACTCTCGCCGTTTGTCATCGTATAGAACGGTTGTGTAGCTCGTCAAATCGTTTGTAAGCGAAAGGTCAAAGCCGCCGATGGCATCGTATCCTTTGTATTTCTTAAGGTCGAAGGTGGCCTCGTTGTTGATATCATCATATTCGAAGTACGCATCCCCTGAAATTCCGCCGAGGTTGAAGTGCTTTACTTTTACAGCGTTTAGGCTCTGCGGTTTATCGAGTGCCGTTCTCACGGTGTTGCGCAGTGCCTCGTATGTCATTATGGTGCCGATGCTGGGGTTCGCTTGCTCCCAGTTGTCTTCGTTCAGCCAGTCTGCGGGGTTGTCAAGTTCGTATAGAAGGCTGAGCTTTCTCTCGTCTTCAATTACTCCGTCTATAATGTCACAGCTGTTCTTGTATTCCGAGTCGAAGAGTCCCTCTCGCACATATCCTTTGGTGGTAAGCATCAAAAACAGAGGGTCTCTTATCGAGATTTGTCCGTTGTATAAAATGTCGTATAGGTCTTGGTATAATTCGTGGACTTCGTCCAAAATTACGACCTTCGGCAGCTTTCCATCGAGTAGGTTCGGTGTGTTTGCTAAAGGCATAAACACCGAGAAGCCGTTTTTCCTGATGTTCTTGATGTCGTACTGTCTCTTCTTCAGCATTGATTTTAGCTGTGGACTTTGTTCCAGCATATTTGCGGCTTCGGTCCAGATGATACGTGACTGCTGAAGTGCGTTTGCGGCCGAGTACACTTCGTTGCCCTTCCGGGCGGTTTCATAAAGTGCGACTGGCGCTATCATGGTGGTTTTGCCGTTCTTTTTGCCTACGAGTATAAACACTCTTTGGTGCTTTCGTAGGTCGGTGCCTCTCTCTACGATTCCATAAATGGCAGAGAGCGCCGCCTTCTGCCATAACAGGTATTTTATGGGTTGGCCGCGCCACTCGTCTTTTGATTGCCTGCAAAACTTCTCACCGAATTCAATAGGCTTGTTTGCCAAATGCTCATTGTAGTACCATCTGGGGTCTTCGCCTCGGATGATGGGTAGGAGCGCTTTATATTGCTTTTTCACTCGCTTGGGGATGTTGATTCTTCCAGCTTCTCCCTCTGCAAGGTATTCTTCTATCCACGTCATGCCTTAGTCCTCCATGAACTCTTCGGCAGGACTCCTATTCGCTTTTTCTGTTCTAACTGCATACGCTGCTCGGCCGACTGGAGTCAAGGCTAACTGCTCAGCGAGGATTCTAATCGTATTAGCGTATCGGTCTAACTCTCGAAGGATGGGGTTGACTACCTTTTCCTTCGTGGTTCCCGAGTGTCCCTCGATAGGTGTGCCTGATGCCGTGGTCTTCGTTCCTGCTCTTCTTACCTCTTTGTCTATAAGCAGTGCTTGCGCCTGTTCTTCTTTCCATTTATGGTAGAGCTGCGTTCTGATGTCCACCGCCACACAGTAACTCTTCAGCGTTTCTTGGTCTAAATCGTTAAACACGTCAATCTCGCATTCTCGGTAAAGCTTTACGACTCTGCGCCATTCCTTCTTTGCTCCATCAGTTAAATCCGCAGGGCATATGAGACGGTTTGTTTTTATGTGCGGTGTCGCAGCCTTCTGTGCCGCTATCCTTGATGCGCCAATATCGACTTGCTGCTCTTCGTTCTTTAGTTCAGGTGGTATGGGTTTTCTTGACATCTATCTTTCTTACCATTCCGGTTTCATCGAACTCAAGGCCCGGTGCCAGAACTTCTGCCTCCGTTGTTATTTTGTTGTGGCAATGCTGGCATAGCAGCTGCAGGTTGTCCCAGTTAAGCGCTATGTCAGGGTTGTCTATGTTTTCGGTTGTCAGCTCGATTTTGTGGTGAACGTGGAACTGTTTATAAAACGGCACGATGGTGCTTTTTGCGTACTTGTTTCGGCAGACCTCGCAGATGTATCCTTTACTCTCTGCGTATGCCTTGGCAAGTTTCCGCCATTTTGACGAGTTATAGAACTTCGTTTTTACAGGGTCACGTTCAAACACTTAGAGCCTCCTTGCTTTTTGGTGGGTGTATTCTTCCCAGCGGTTCACTATGGCCGTTGCGTATTTCTCGTCCAGTTCCACCGTCCTGCAAACTCGGCCGAGTTGCTCGCAGGCCATGAGCGTGGATCCGGAGCCACCGAAGAGGTCGAGGACTATTTCGTCTCGTTTGGTGCTGTTCGCCACGAGCCTTGCGATGAGTTTTATCGGCTTCATCGTGGGATGCAAGTCGGAGCTGGACGGCTTATCTTCTCGGATGACGGTGGACTCCGCTTCGTTCGGTTCTTTCAGCAGTTCCTCGCAGAGCCTCACCAGTTCGTCCTTCTTCATCTTCTTCGGCACTATCGGCTTGTCGTTCTCTTGCACCGTTGTCTGGGTTCGGTCTTCCCGGAAGTAATGCTTGCCGTCCTTCCAGCCGTAGAGGCACGGTTCGTGTCTCCACTGGTAGTCCTGCCTTCCGAGAACTAACGCATTCTTTACCCAGATGAGCTGCTGTCTAACCGTGAAGCCGGCACGGTTCAGCGCCTTTTCAAAGTTCACGTGTTCTCTCGATGCAAGCCACACGTAGAATGCTCCGCCGTCCTTCAAGCATCGGTACATTTCCTTGAATGCCTTTGTGAGGAAGTCTTGGAACTCTTGGCTCTCCATGTGGTCGTTGTCTATCTTCATTCCGTCTTGCCCGGTGTAGTTCACGTTGTAGGGTGGGTCAGTGATTACTGCATCCGCCTTCTCCCCCCCCCTTAGTAGTTCGTCTATCACTGCGGGGTCGGTGGAGTCTCCGCATGCGAGCCTGTGTCTGCCAAGCTCCCACACTTCGCCTTTGTGAACTCTTATCGGTGCTTGCGGGTCGGGTTCGTAGTCATCTTCTTTTGCGAGGGCGCTGTCATCGAGCTTTGTCAGCACGATACCGTAGTCCTCCATGTTGAAGTTGTCCTTCACGTCTTCAATCAATTTTAATAACAGGCTATTGTCGAAGCCTGTTGACATGTTTGTGGAATTGTGCGCAAGTGCATAGGCTTTTCGCTCTTCCTCACTCAAGTGGTCGAGCCTGATGCAGTCGATTTCGGTCTCGCCAAGCAGCTGCATTGCCATCACTCTGCCGTGTCCTTCCACGATTAGGTTGTTCTCGCCCCATACACCGATGGGGTCGTTCATCCCGAAGTCTTCTATCGACTTTTTTATCTGTTGCACTTGGTAGTCCGGGTGTAGCTTTGCGTTCTCCGGGTCCATTGTCAAACTATCGATGCGAAGCTTCACTATTTTCAGTTTTCCTTTTCCGTTTTCCATCTCGATACTCCGTTGTTTTGTATGCTTTTCCGTTTTTCTTCAAAATCGTAAAAAATGTGTGCGTGAGTCCTGCTGCCGTTGTTTTAGTTTTCAAAGGTGAGCCACGACTCCCCCCCCTTAGAGAGAAGAGGAGTGTGGTTCACACAACGGAGCGTAGAGGCTTCTCGGGTGCCTCTACTTAACTATTACCATTTTCGTTTCGTTCTTTGGTTTAGTTGCTCCGCTTTTGCCTGTCTATCCTTGCCTTTACGGAGGCTATCAGCTCATCCTGACTCACTCTCTTATGTTGTAGACTTTCCATCACGTCTTCGTCATGGGTTCCTTGCATCAGCAAGTGGTTTATGATTACTGTCTGTGTCTGGCCTTGCCTGTACAGTCTTGCGTTCGCCTGCAGGTAATGCTCTAAGTTGTTAGGCACACCGAACCACACGATGATGTTTCCTCCTGCTTGTAGGTTCAGTCCGTGTCCCATACTTGCAGGGTGTGCTATCAGCAGTTTCACCTTTCCTTCATTCCAGCGTTGTATGTCTTCTCGGCTCTTGATGGTTGCGGGGTTCAGGTCTTTGAACCTCTCCATCAGCCTGTCGTAGTCGTGCTTGAATGAATAGAATACCATCACCGGTTTTCCTTCATTGTCGTTTAGTATTTCCTCTAAGGCATCCAGCTTGGCATCGTGTATGTCCGTCCACACCTTCTTGCCTTCTTCGTCATCGTAGTAAACCGCACCGTTTGCGATCTGTAAAAGTTTGTTGCTGACTGCCGCTTTGTTTCCGGCTACTACCACACCTTCATTTTCTTGCTTTTCCAGTTCGAGAATGGCATCTCGCTCCATTTGGTCGTATTGTTCTTTGGCTTTCGGTGGCATTTTGAGTTTTATCAAATTATCCACTCTTTCCGGCATCTTTAAGTGGTCGGCGGCGGTCAGGCTTATCATTATGTCCTTTAGCCTTGCCTGTATTTGCTCTTTTGCTCCCGGTCTCAGTTTGTAGTCGTATATGATGTTGCCGTTTCGTCTTCCCGGCTTAAAGTAAGTATCACGGTATGCTGTGATGCTTTTTCCCAGTCTTTGTCCGCCGTCCAGAAGTCGAACTTGCGCCCACAGGTCCATTTCGCCGTTTGGATCCGGTGTGCCGGTAAGCAGTACCATCCTTTTCACGATGGGTGCCACTTTCAGCAGTGCTTTGAACCGCTTTGCTTGGTGGTTCTTGAAGCTGGACGATTCGTCTATGACTATCATGTCAAAAGGCCACCGTATTTTATGTTCCAAGCAGTAGCCTATCAGCCACTGGGTATTTTCTCGATTTATGGTATAGATGTCGGCCTTCGAATTCAAGGCTTCCACTCTTTGCTTCGGTGTGCCTATCATCTTTGCAATCTTCAGGTCTTTTAGGTGGTCGAATTTTTGTATTTCGGTATCCCACGTATCATCTGCTACTCGGAGGGGTGCTACTATCAAAGCCTTGTTGATTTCATAGCTTTCGTACATCAATTCCTTGATTGCGGTTAAGGTGCAGACGGTTTTGTCAACCGAGGCCCATTTCCAGCACTGCAAACACTTTAGGCTCTTCGATGATTCGCTCTATCGTGTATTTTTGATAGTCGTGTGGTATGAACTTCATTCGGCATCACCTCCTTTTTGCTTCTCTTGCTTTATCCCATTTTTCAGGGTGTAGTTTGTTGTGTTCTGATCGGCTTGGTAAAA
Organism: uncultured Oscillospiraceae bacterium; assembly: GCA_964401015.1. Taxonomy (GTDB): domain Bacteria; phylum Bacillota; class Clostridia; order Oscillospirales; family CAG-382; genus UMGS1052. The sequence continues at coordinate 2,703 of CAYNXA010000018.1, read as the reverse complement.
CCTCCAGATTCTCTGGTCGGTTGTCATGCTTATCACCGTTTAAGTGATGGACGATTTCGCCTTTCCTTAAAGGTCGGCCAAGCATTCGCTCCGCCACTATTCTGTGGATGTGTCTTCCTTTTTGGGATAGGTACCCTTTGACTTGGTCTGGTGGCTTCCTGTTTGCCTTTCCTATTTTCTGTCTGGATTCCTCGCTCAATCGTCCCGGTTTGTTATTCTCTTTGCACCATGCTGAACCTAACCTCGCCACGTACACTCTCATGCACTCGGCTCCACAGCAGTGTGCTTTTGTTCTTTTCAGTCTGCTTGCCGATTTGTAGAAAGGTTTTCCACAAACAGCGCAGTTCACAATTGTTCCGTTCTTCTTACTCATGTGTCTGCTCCTCTATGAAGGCCTTGACCAGTTCTGCGGTGTTGATCACCCTGACGTCAAGTCCCATTTTCCGTAGTTGCTGGTGGCGGTATCTTTGAATTTTGCTGAGTGTGCCACCCTTCGGTCTTTTGGTCTCTACGAATATGACCTTTCCTCCGGGAAGGCACACCAGTCTGTCGGGCATCCCTGCATCCACTTGGCTTGAAAGTTTGAAGGCTTTTCCACCTATCTCTTTCACACCTTCACGCAGTTTCTCTTCCACGGTTTTCTCTTTCGTTTCCCGATCCTTTTTGCTTATCATCTTTTCTCCTTCCTGACTAAATTACCGAAATTACCGAAATTTCCATATACTTTGTCCATTTAGGCATTTTAGGCTTTTACGCGCGTATTTGTGGGTGGTTTTTTCCCTGTTTTGCCTATTTGCCGTAAGTTAATAGATTTTTTGGTTAGGTTGGTTAGGTTTTTATTAAAATGGGTTATAAAATGCTTATAAAGCCTTGAAAAACCTGTAAAAATGCCATTTTTGAAAACCTGACTGAAAACCTGACTATGTTGTTTTTCGTTAGTAAGACTTAATTTTTCAGTCAGGTTTTCATTTTTTGGGTTTTTCGAGTTAGTCAGTTTTTTCATAGCCTTTTTGGGCGCCGTACTCGCCGCCTCTCCATAGCGCTTTCGTGCATTTCTTCCATCCCAGCTTTTCAAGGCAGCGGTAGATTCGCTTTGTGTCGGCTCTCGTTAGGTTCGTGGTGCTGGAATTACCCAGACACTCAATCCAAACCTCGGCGCTACTGACTACCGTTCGTTCCTCTGTGCCTGCAGGCTCGCCTTCAAAGTCCTTGGTTCGCTGGTAGAACTGCACTCTCTCATAGGTGTTTTTCTTCGTCCAGTCGTGCGGAAGTTTCACCTTCAAGTAAGCCTCGATTTGGCCTTGATAGGGGTCATCGATGGTGTGGGCATCCTGTTCTTCTTCGGCGGCGGCTCTTTCATCTGCCGAGAGTTCCATGATGTTTTCACCCTTCCTATATATCTCTAAGGCTTCTGCCCAGATTTGGTGGACTTCCTCATCGGTCAGTCCCTTCTCGCCCCATACGGTGCGCCTTCTCTTGCTGGCATCCGTGTCTACTACCCAGTATCGGCGGTTGCCGGTGTCATCCTCTAAAAAGGTTGACTCGTTTGTCGTTCCTATAAAGATTGTGTGCCTGCGGTTGATGGTGATGTTCCGGGCATAGGCTTTTCGGTAGGTGTCTTCACGTTTCGAGATGTAGTTCTTGATGGTGTCTCGGTCACTTTTCTTCAAAGCTGCAAGCTCGCCCATCTCCATGATCCACACACCGTCCAGTGCTTCGTAGCTCTCTTTCCCTCGAATGTCGGGCATCGAGTTGGAGAACCATTGCCCGGCTAATCTCTGCACCAGTAAGGTCTTACCGATGCCTTGGTCTCCCACGAGTGTCAGCATGTAGTCGAATTTGCAGCCGGGGTCGTATACTCTGGCTACCGCCGCCACGAGTGTCTTTCGTGTGATGGCTCGGATGTACGGTGTGTCCTTGGCTCCTAAGTAGTCAATCAGCACGCTCTCCACTCTGGGTATTTCGTCCCATTCGGTGGATTCGATGAATTCCTTGACCGGGTGGAATGAACGCTTTTCGAAGACCATACGCACTGCATCGATTATCTTCTCTTTGGCTTCGAGCTTGTAAACGTTCGATATGTACCAGCGAAGTCCCGCATCGTCTACGTCCGTCCATATGTTGCAGGTGTTGTCTCTCGGCCACGGTGCCTTGCCTTCTACGATGTTCTTATCGCAGAATAGGTCTCTGCCTTTGATGATCTGCAGGTTCGGGTCGTTCTCAAGTATAAGGTAAAAGTTGTTTAGACTTGGCTCAAAGCCGCCACCTTTGGTCACAGTCAGCCTTTTCATCCAGTCTGTGCTGTTTTCCTTACTGTCGGGTAAAGGGGCGGAGAAGTCCGATTCTGCCGTCTTGAGCCGTTCCTCGCCGATGGTCTTCCTTACGTTCTCGTCCGTTCCTACCATCTCGCACATCTTCGTCCAGCTTGGCAGTTTGTTCATGGGGGTTTCCGGCTTTGCATCGAGGTCGAGTTCACCGAACAGGTGAATTCTCACAAGGTCAAAAGCGTTGCAGAGCTGGCCGCTGATGGGGTCTGTTGCGTGGTTGCTGTATGCGAATTTGCCGTCATAGATTACCAGTCCCGCGGCAGTACTTCCGCCTTGGTAGGTGTATCTACCGGGAGTGTCGCACTTGATGTAGCTGTCCGGTAGGAAGGTGGCTATAGCTTCTTCGATTTCGTAGGTTCTGCAGAACGCTCCCACC
>CAYNXA010000017.1:0-14397 GCA_964401015.1 uncultured Oscillospiraceae bacterium | reverse complement strand
CTTCGGATACACCTCCTCGACCGACACATCTTTCGCCGTGCTGACGACGATATCGAGCGGATACTCGCCCGCCTCGGTGATATGCGAAACGTCGACATAGGCTTCAATGTCGGCATGACTTATGCGTCCGAGAACACTGCGTTTGCCCGACAAGACCACCTCGACGGTCGTGCGATCGCTCGACATGACTTCAAAACCCAAACGATTGGTGTCGTTGTTGCGAAAGGTCACCGAAACGCCGCTGAAGCTTTGTTCGTAATCGGAGCCTTGCGTGTCGATAACGTACGACCAAAGGCAGATCGCCGCCAATACGCAACAAAGTTTGGCAACTACATCTTGGGTGAAAAAGGTGCGCAAGCCCTCGCGCAATTTATAGCGCTTCATGGCGGCACTGAGTTTTTCGGATTTTCGAAGCAAAAACGGATTTTTTCGGTTGTCGTTTTTCATGCGTTGCCTCCGTTTTCGTTTCGTTGTTCGGTCGGTTCGCGACGATCGGTTTGTTCGGAACGGTTCTCGCGATTCGTCGTGTTTTTCCGATTCGCGCCGTTCTTCTTGTCGGAACGGTCGGTGCGTCTTGTGCCCGATTCGCCTTTCCCGCTTTGTGCGGGTTTTCCGTTTTTATCGGGATTTTCGGATTTTTTTCTTTCGCTTTTCGCCGTTTTTCCGACTTTTTCGCTTTTCTCGCCCGATTCAACGCTTTCGTTGCCTTTTTCTTCGGACAAAAGATGACGAATCAAAAGCTTGCGCAAACGCGTGCTGTCGTAATCGCGGGTCAAAACACCGTCCAACGCCACCGAAACGATACCGGTCTCCTCGGATACGATCACCACTAAGGCGTCGGACAGCTCACTCATGCCGATTCCCGCGCGATGACGCGTGCCGAGATCTTTGATAATTTCGGGATTGGAGGACAGCGGCAAAAAACAGCCCGCCGAATACAGGCGATTGCCGCGAATGATCAGAGCGCCGTCATGCATGGGCGCTTTGTTGAAGAAAATGTTTTTGATCATGTAAGCACCGGGAAGCGCATCGATTACCGTACCGGTTTTGATAACGTCACCCAGCTTTGTCGTGCGTTCGAAAATGATAAGCGCGCCGGTCTTTTCGGTCGAAAGGTCCGAAACCGCCTCCACCACCGCGTCGATACAACGCATGGTTTGCGACATGGTTTTTTTGTCTTTTTTGCGGCGAGTAATGATCGACGGCCCGCCCACTTTTTCCAGAAAGGTGCGCAGTTCCGATTGAAATAAGATCACCACGCCGATCATGCCGACTTGCACGATATTTCCGATGAGAAAGCTCAACACTTGCATGCCGAGCAGATTGCTGACCATCATGGCAACGAATACCAGCAAAATTCCGACGGCCAACTTACCCGCGCGACGATCGCGCACGAAGCGATAGACATAATAGAAGATCACCGAAACGATGGCAATATCCAGCACATCGAAAAAGCCGACCGAGGAAAAACGTGCCAACGTATCGGCAAAGGCGTCGTATAAAGCACTCATTCGGTCGTTTCCTCCTCTCGTGTCAGACGGGTGCTGACTTCACCCGTGCGCAAAATGTCGGTTCCGCCGTCTTGATATTCGACGTATAAAGCCGCGTCGTCGTCGATACCGAGAACCTTGGCGCGACGAACCGTATCGTTGCGAATCACGTCGACCGTTCGCCCGATGATAACCGAAAGCGAACGGTATTCTTCGGCAATTTCGACGATATGGGCGCGATCGCCGTTTGATAAAATTTCGTCCAAACGATTTAAGACAGCAGCGGCAAGTTCGCTTTTGGAAAAGTTCACGTCGCAAAAGTCCGAAAGAGAACCGGCAATTTCGGACAGCTCACCCGTGAAAGCGCTCTTGTCCGAAAAAACATTGACGCCGATGCCGAGAACGGTAAAATCCGAATATCCTTTTCGTACCACCCGCTCGGCAAGAATACCGCACAGCTTTTTCTCGCGGTAATAAATATCGTTCACCCATTTGATACCGACATCCAATCCCGAAAGTTCCCGAATCGCCCGCGCAACGGCGACCGCCGCTTTGACGGTGAGGCTGACCGAATCGGCAGCGTATCGGCGATCGATCAAAAGCGTACTCATGTATAAGCCCCCGTCGGGCGAAAGAAAACTCCGTCCGAGCCGTCCGCGACCGCCGCTTTGGGTTTCGGAAACGACGGTAAATCCGTCGTCGAGGATCTCACTGCGCTGTTTTATGTACAAGTTGGTCGACCCGACCGTTTGCAACACGGCAAGCGTCGAACCGAGCACATTCGAACGCAAACACGACGTGATTTCCGCAATCGATACGGGACGTTTCGGCGATGCCGCATTCGTTTCGCGCGTCGGGGTCGATCGAGTCGATTGGGATAATTGAGGCGATTGGAGCGATTGGGTCGATTGGAGCGAATCGGCGGAATCGGCGGAATTGCCCGTGTCGGTCGGAACGTTTACGACGCCCGCTTCGGTTGCTTCGGTTGTTTCGATCGTTTCGATTTTCTCTTTTGCTTTTGGTTTCTCGTTTGTCGGTTTTTTCGCCACATTCTTCACCTCCGGTCTTTGGTATTTGTTTTTTCAAGTTTGTTTTCGGATTTTGCGCCGCCGTAAATTCCACGGAACGACACATAGGTCGTTCCCTACAGATGAGCGAAGCGGTACCGTCCCTTTATCCTTGCCTCCCTCTGATGAGGGAGGTGTCACGGCGCAGCCGTGACGGAGGGATTGTCAAATCCGCGCCGCCGTAAATCCCGTGCGTGCGCCGCAAGGCGCGGGAATACTCACCGTTAGGTGTCATGCGCCCGGAATGGTCATATCGAAATCGATAAGCCGCGCCAAAATATAATTCGAAACATACATACCTTCGGGCGAAAAAGCATACCCCCGCTCGGTGCGGACAATGTGCCCCGATCGCAAAAAGGGTTGCATTTTCGCAAGATACAAACTTTCGAATTCGCGTCCGAACAAACGCTTGAAGCTTTCCGAATCGATGCCGTCGCATAAGCGAAAACGCAACATCACATATTCGGCAATACGCGCCGACGGCGGAATGTCGATCATTTCGTCGATGATATCCCCACCCGCTCCTTTTTCGGAAAAGCTGTCGATATACAGCCGAACGTTCTTTTTGAACGAAAACCGTTTGCCGGCAAAATACGAATGGGCGGCGGGCCCGATTCCGAGATATTCGTCGCCGTTCCAATATTTGACGTTGTGACGGCAGAATTTGTTCTTTTTCGCGAAATTCGAAATTTCGTATTGATAGTAACCGTTTTGCAGCATAAGCTCGCGCGATACGAAATACATTTCACGTTCGGCGTCCTCATCGGGCAAACGCAAGGTGTCGCGTGCGGCATAAAAAGGCGTTCCCTCTTCCAATTTCAGCCCGTAAAAGGAAATGTGTTCGGGGGACAGCTTGAAAGCGGTATTCAGACTTGCCACCAGACTTGCCATCGATTGTTCGGGCAGACCGAACATCAGGTCGATGCTGATATTGTCAAACCCCGCCTTGCGCGCCTGTGAAAACGCCGCAATGTTTTCGTTCGCATCGTGTATCCGCCCGCAAGCGGCCAGCTCCGAATCGACAAAACTTTGCATACCGATGCTCAAGCGATTGACGCCCGCCTTTCGAAAAGCTTTCAGCTTCTTCGGATCGACCGTTCCGGGATTGACTTCGACGGTCACTTCGGCATTTTTGGTGACGTTAAAGGCGCGATAGAGCTTGTGAAAAAGGGTGGCAATCTGCTTTTCGTTCAAAAGCGACGGCGTGCCGCCGCCGAGGAACACCGTATCGACGGCGTAATCGGCGGTTTGCAATCCGTATTCTTCCGCCTGACGCAAGAGCGCGTCCAAATAATCCTCCCGCACACCCGCACCCGACGGCAACGAATAAAAATCGCAATAGCTGCATTTTTTCAAGCAAAACGGGATATGAAGATACAATCCGAGTTTTTTCATAGTTGTTTCCTTTCTCCCGTTTCTTTCCGCTTTTTTCTACGGCTTTGACCGAATGTGCGAAAGCGGCGGATATTTTGAGTCGCACGGTTTATGTCGATATCGATTCGTTCCGTAGGTTTTTCAAAAATCGGGGTCAATCTTCGTCGAATTTCAAGACCGCCATAAAGGCTTCTTGCGGCACTTCTACGCTGCCGAACGAACGCATACGTTTTTTGCCCTCTTTTTGCTTTTCGAGAAGTTTTTTCTTACGGGTAATATCGCCGCCGTAGCATTTGGCAAGCACGTCTTTTCGAAGGGCTTTCACCGTTTCGCGGGCGATGACTTTGCCGCCGATCGCCGCTTGGATCGGGATCTCAAACAGCTGACGCGGGATATTGTCTTTCAATTTTTCGGCAATGCGGCGTGCTCTGCCGTATGCCTTTTCGGTATGCACGATAAACGACAGCGCGTCGACCGCCTCGCCGTTGAGTAGGATATCCAACTTGACAAGATCGCTCTTTTCGTAGCCGTGCATTTCGTAATCGAGTGACGCATACCCTTTACTGCGCGATTTGAGCGCGTCGAAAAAGTCGTAAACGATCTCGTTCAGCGGCAGAAAATAATGCAATTCCGCACGCGTCGTGTCGAGATATTTCATGTCTTTGAATACGCCGCGTCGGTCTTGGCAAAGTTCCATAATACCGCCCACATAATCGGTCGGCGTGATAATGCTCGCCTTAACGATCGGCTCACTCGCAAATTCACATTCGTCGCTTGCGGGGAAATTCGCGGGGTTGTCGACATAATATTCACTGCCGTCGTGGCGCGTGATCTTGTAAATAACGCTCGGCGCGGTGGTGATGAGATCGAGATTGAATTCGCGCTCCAACCGTTCTTCGATGACTTCCATATGCAAAAGTCCCAAAAAGCCCACACGGAAACCGAAGCCGAGTGCCACCGACGTCTCGGGTTCAAAGGTCAACGACGCATCGTTCAAACACAATTTTTCGAGCGCGTCGCGCAGATCGCCGTATCGCGCACCGTCGGCGGGATATATGCCGCTGAATACAACAGGCAACGCTTTCTTAAAGCCGGGCAACGCCTCGGCTGCGGGATTATCGCGCAAGGTCACCGTGTCGCCGACGCGGGTATCCGAAACGGTCTTGATGGCGGCGGTGATATAGCCCACCTCGCCCGCCGAAAGAGTATCGGCTTTCGAAAGGCCGAACGGGCGCAAAAAACCGACTTCGTTGACTTCGTACGTGACGCCGTTTGACATCATTTGGATTACGTCGCCCGCGCGTACACTTCCGTCATACAAACGAACATATACGACAACGCCGCGATAGGAATCGTAATACGAATCGAAGATCAAGGCTTTCAAAGGAGCCGTCACGCCGCCTTTCGGTGCGGGAATCGATTTTACGACCTGTTCGAGTACCTTGTCAATATTCAAACCCGCTTTTGCCGATACACACGGTGCCTCGTCGGCGGGAATACCGATGATATCTTCCACTTCGGTCTTGACTCGGTCGGGGTCGGCGGAGGGAAGGTCGATCTTGTTGATGACCGGAACGATTTCCAAATCGTTGTCAAAGGCAAGATACGCGTTCGCCATAGTCTGCGCTTCGATACCTTGGGTCGCGTCGATGACCAAAAGAGCGCCCTCACACGCTTTGAGCGAACGGGACACTTCGTAATTGAAGTCGACATGACCGGGGGTGTCGATCAAATTGAGAACGTAATCTTCCCCCTCATAGGTATAGTCCAATTTTACGGCACGCGCTTTGATGGTAATACCGCGCTCACGTTCCAGATCCATATTGTCAAGCAATTGGTCTTCCATTTCCCGCTTCGCCACCGTATCGGTCAGCTCCAAAATGCGGTCGGCAAGAGTCGATTTGCCGTGGTCAATGTGTGCGATGATACAAAAATTACGAATATGCGACAGGTCCTTGGACATAGTTCTATCGGATTCCTTTCTGAAAAACAGTCTGAAAAAGCAGTCGATTTGCCCACTTTTTCCCGAAACGTCACTCACAACGCGCGCGACGTATCAAACCCGCATAAATTAAGCGAAAAACGGACAAAAACCGAGCAAAATAGAATGAAAGTCGAATGTACGCCGAATCGACCTTCGGGCAAAAAAGTACTGTTACGCCATGGTACTGTACTGTCAGTATAATTATATACCAAATTCTTCGGTTGTGCAAGAGGAAACGGCAAGGTTTTTTTGTTTTTTCTGCGCAAGGGCGCACCTTGCGGCGCACCTAACGGTGAGTATTCCCGCCCCCGCGGGGCGCGCACGGGATTTACGGCGGCGCGGATTTAAGAATCCCTCCGTCACGCCTACGGCGTGCCACCTCCCCTTTTGAAGAAAAGCGCAGAGGGAGGCAAGAGTATTCCCGCGTCTTGCGGCGCACCTACGGTGGGTGTCCCTTGCCTAAAGGATAAGCAACAAGTTGCTTTGGGGAACCGCGCCGTTTCCTCTTAATTTAGCCTCCCTTGCCTAAAGGGAGGGGGGCCGCGCGAAGCGTAGTGGAGGGATTCTTAAAAATACACCGCCGTAAATCCCGTGCGCGCGCCGCCCCCTTTACTCACCGTTAGGTGCGCCGTCATACCAAAAAAAGACGCAACCTTTCGATTGCGTCTTTTCATAAATCCGAATGAACTTTTTTCGAAATTCAATGTAACCTTACACCAATTCGATAATTGCCATTTCGGCGCCGTCACCGCGACGGGGACCGGTCTTGAGCACTCTGGTGTAACCGCCGTTGCGGTCTGCATACTTGGGAGCGATTTCGTCAAACAATTTCTTGACAACTTCTTCCTTCGTAATAAAAGCGAGTGCCTGTCTCTTGGAGGCAAGCGTATTTGCCTTACCGAGAGTGATCATTTTATCTGCGAGAGCCTGAACTTCTTTTGCTCTGGTTGCGGTGGTTTCGAGTCTGCCGCTTTCGAGCAAATAGGTAACAAGGCCTCTGAGCATAGACATTCTATGTGCTGTCGGACGTCCGAGCTTTCTTGTGCCTGGCATGATAAATTCCTCCTTCGTTCTGATCTTTTCCGATGGGATCATCGGGAAAAATTACTCTTCTTCCTTTTTCAAGGACAGACCGAGCGACTGAAGCTTTTGAATGACTTCTTCCAATGACTTCTTACCGAGGTTACGGACACGAATCATATCTTCTTCAGTCTTGTTTACTAAATCTCTGACGGTATCGATGCCGGCGCGCTTCAAGCAATTGAAGGAACGTACCGACATGTCAAGCTCCTCAATGGTCATCTCAAGGATCTTGTCTTGTTGGGTCTCAACCGCATCCACGACAGTCACAGCCTTGCTTGCTTCTTCGGAAAGGTCAACAAACAGGCTAAGGTGTTCATTGAGAATCTTGGCTGCCAACGAAATGGCGTCTTGGGCGGGAATGGTACCGTCGGTGGTAACTTCCAGCGTCAAACGGTCGTAATCGGTACGAGAACCGACACGCGTATTGTCGACCGTATAATTGGCATTGTATACCGGCGTATAAATAGAGTCGGTATAGATCATGCCGATCGGCGGTGCGACAACTTCCGCTTTGTTCTTTTCTCCCGACACATAGCCTCTGCCGTGACTGAAAGTAATTTCCATATGGAGAGAACTTCCGTCGCTGACATAAGCGATATGATGGTCTTTGTTCAAAATTTCGATATCGGCATCGCCTTTGATCGAACCGGCAGTCACTTCGCAAGGACCTTGCGCATCGATAACGACCGTCTTACCGGGGGTTTCGGTGAAGAGCTTTGCCGTGATTCCTTTGATGTTGAGGATAATTTCGGGCACGTCTTCCTTGACACCGGGAATCGTGGAAATTTCATGAACAACGCCGGCAATGTTGACGCAAGTTGCGGCAACGCCGGGGAGAGAGCTGAGAAGCACTCTTCTCAGAGAGTTACCGAGGGTGGTACCGAAGCCTCTTTCGAGCGGTTCGATTACAAATTTACCGTACGAACCGTCTTCCGACGTTTCAGCCGTCACAATATTCGGTCTTTCAATTTCAATCATTCAAAAACCCTCCTCTTTTTGTAAAATATACGCGTTGTAGGATACGGCAAACGAAACGATCTGCCGTAACGGGGCGAGGATTTTCTGTTATTTCGAGTACAACTCGACGATAAGATGCTCTTCGAAGGGGAAGTCAATGTCTTCTCTCTTGGGAAGTGCATTGATGGTAGCCGTAACGTTTTCTTTGTCAACGGTGATCCATGCGGGAGCCTGACGGTTGTCAAGATTTTCGATGAGCGACTTGATCTTGGTCGACTTGCGGCTCTGTTCGCGAACCGAAATCACATCGCCGACTTTGATAAGCATCGACGGGATATCGGCTTTCTTGCCGTTGATCATAAAGTGACCGTGAACAACAAGCTGTCTTGCATCGCGGCGGCTTTCTCCGAGACCCATACGGAATACAACATTGTCGAGACGACGTTCGATAAGGGTAAGCAGGTTTTCACCGGTGATACCCTCTTTTACTTCTGCGGTTGCAAAGTAATTTCTGAACTGCTTTTCTTGGATACCGTAATATCTCTTTGCCTTCTGCTTTTCACGAAGCTGGAGACCGTATTCGCCAACCTTTTTACGGGCAGCACCATGCTGACCGGGGGCTGTGCTGCGTCTGTTCAGTGCGCACTTTTCGGTGTAGCAACGTTCGCCTTTCGAAAAAAGCTTCACGCCTTCTCTACGGCACTGTCTGCAAGCAGGTCCGGTATATTTTGCCATGTGTAAATTCCTCCTTAGCAAAAATTGTACTGCGCTCTGTCGCGCAAAATGGAAGTCACAAAGACTTATACGCGTCTTCTCTTGGGAGGACGGCAGCCGTTGTGCGGGATCGGGGTAACGTCCTTGATCATGGTTACGCTGAGACCGGCGGTCTCGAGAGCACGAATTGCCGATTCACGTCCTTGACCGGGACCCTTTACGAATACTTCTACACTCTTGAGACCGTGTTCGGCAGCAGCTCTTGCAGCGGTTTCGGCAGCCGTTTGAGCGGCATAAGGAGTCGACTTTCTGGAGCCTCTGAAGCCCATTTCGCCGGCAGATGCCCAAGAGATCGTATTGCCGTTTACGTCGGTGATGGTAACGATGGTGTTGTTAAAGGTCGAGCTGATATGAGCCGAACCCTTTTCAATGTTCTTGCGTTCGCGACGCTTTCTGGTTACTGTCTTTTTAGTGGTAGACTTTGCCATAAGTTTCTCTCCTTCCCGTGTGAAGCCTTTCCTTCACACTAAGATACTTATTTCTTCTTGTTAGCGATGGTCTTTGCGGGACCTTTTCTGGTTCTTGCGTTCGTCTTGGTACGCTGACCTCTTACGGGAAGTCCCTTACGATGTCTTTGACCTCTGTAACAGTCGATTTCGATCAAACGCTTGATGTCCATGGCAATATTTCTGCGAAGATCACCTTCAACAGCATATTCATGTTCGATAACTTCACGAAGCTTTGCCACGTCATCTTCGGTAAGATCCTTTACACGGGTATCGGGATTGATACCGGTCTTTGCAAGGATTGCATTCGAGCTTGTACGACCGATTCCGAAGATATAGGTAAGACCGATTTCGATTCTTTTTTCTCTCGGAAGATCAACACCTGCTATACGAGCCATACTATGTTGCACCTCTCTTCAATAGTAGTAAAAAATGGGTTTGCGTGCCGACACGCTTGTCGGACACGGCGGATTTTCTCGGATCCTTTCCGATCAACCCTGTCTCTGCTTATGCTTCGGATTTTCACAGATCACCATGACAATGCCGCGTCTTTTGATGATCTTGCATTTTTCGCAGATCTTCTTAACCGAAGGTTTCACTTTCATTCTTAATTCCCTCCTGCTGCATGAAAAGTAAGAATTCGCTTACTTTGCACGCCATGTGATTCTGCCCTTTGTAAGGTCGTATACCGATACATCGACGGTAACCTTATCACCGGGGAGAATTTTGATATAATTCATACGGAGCTTGCCCGAAATATGAGCCGTAATCACGTGCTCGTTCGGGAGCTTTACCAAAAACGTTGCATTCGGAAGTGCTTCCATAACCGTACATTCCTCGAATGTAATAACGTCATCCTTAGCCAGAACTATCCCTCCAAATCATCGCTTGCGGTTTCGAATTTTTCTTACGGAACGTAATTATACTTTCGTAAGGATCTCGGCACCGTTCGCGGTAATCACGATTGTATTTTCGTAATGTGCCGAAAGCGATCGGTCGCGTGTAACAACCGTCCAATCGTTTTCCAACACGTAAACGTCGGCTCGTCCCGCATTGATCATCGGTTCGATGGCAATCGTCATGCCTTCGCACAGCCGAACACCGCGTCCCGCACGACCGTAATTCGGCACATCGGGCGATTCGTGTAAGGCTTCGCCGACACCGTGTCCGACATATTCGCGGACGATCGAATACCCGTTTTTCTCGGCGTGTTCCTGCACAGCGGCGGAAATATCGCCGATTCGGGCGCCGGGACGTGCGGCGGCAAATCCCGCCTCAAAACATTCCCGACACACTTGTGCGATCCGTTTTGCCTCTTCGGAAACTTCGCCGCAGAAAAAGGTGCGCGCCGAGTCGCCGTGAAAGCCTTTGAAATACGCGCCGACATCGACTTTCACAAGGTCGCCGTCCAGAATCTTCCGATCGTCGGGGATTCCGTGAATGACTTGCTCGTTTATGCTGATGCACGCGCTGGCGGGAAAACCGGCATAATTCAAAAACGAAGGATGTGCGCCGTGACTTTCGATGAACTTACGGATCACACTGTCCACGTGCTTGGTCGTGACACCGGGTTCGATGGCGGCTTGTGCCGCCAAAAGAGCACCTGCCGTAATCTTTCCGGCTTCACGCATCTTTTCGATTTCCGGTTGGGACTTGCATCTTATCATGGTCAAAACGCATCGTCTGCCGAACCGTTACGCAATGCCCAACGCGGCAAGCGTAAGAGCGGTCGTATCGGCAAGTTCTTCCTGACCTTCCACCGTTTTGAGAATTCCCTGCTTCTCGTAGTATTCCTTGAGAGGCTCGGTTTCCTTGTGGTAGGTTTCAAGACGCGAGGTCACCACGGCGTGGTCGTCATCTTTGCGGATGGTGAGCGCACTGCCGCATTTGTCGCATACGCCCTCGACTTTGGTCGGTTTGTATACGATGTGATAAGAAGCGCCGCAAGCGGGGCAGGTTCTTCTGCCGCTCATGCGGGTCACGATTCGCTCGTCGGCAACTTCGATATTGAGTACCACGTCGATCGCAACACCCATGGCGGAAAGTGCCTCGGCTTGAGGAACCGTTCTGGGAAAACCGTCCAGAATAAAACCGTTTTCACAGTCTTTTTCGGCAAGACGGTCTTTGATGATACCGATAACCACTTCGTCGGGCACAAGCGCACCCTGTTCAATGTAGCTCTTGGCAGATTTGCCCATATCGGTACCGTTTTTAATTGCTTCGCGAATGATCGCACCGGTCGATACGGCGGGGATCGAAAGCTTTTCGCTCACGATTTCCGCCTGCGTACCTTTTCCGGCACCGGGAGCACCGAAAAATATAATCTTCATATCTTTTGTCCCTTTCACACGACAGCGTCGATTAACCGAGGAAGCCCTTGTAATGACGCATAGACATTTGGGTTTCGATTTCGGTCTGCGTTTCGATAACAACACCGACAACGATGATGATCGACGAGCCGGCAAAAGCAAGCGAGCCGAAGTTTGCGTTGATCATGGTGAGTACGATCGGAAGAACCGCGATAATACCGAGGAAGATCGCACCGATGAGAGTGATCTTGCTCAAGATGCGGGCGATATAATCCGAAGTGGGCTTACCGGGACGAATACCCAAGATCGAGCCGCCGTTCTTTTTGAGGTTGTTGGCAACTTCGATGGGATTGAACGAAATGGAAATATAAAAATACGCGAATGCGATGATAAGAATGAAGAACAAGATCGAATATACCGGGCTGCGATACGAGAAGAGGCTCAAGAAGCCGCCCCAGAAACCGCCGCTGGTCGAATCCTTGCCGACCATAAGACCGATCGTCGAAGGAAGGGTAACAATCGAGCTTGCGAAGATGATCGGCATAACACCGGTCATGTTCAATTTCAGCGGGAGATACGTGTTCTGACCGCCGTACATTCTTCTGCCAACCTGACGCTTTGCATACTGTACCGCGATACGGCGTTCGGCGTCGCTCATATGAACAACGAAGAGTACCGTGCCGATCGCAATAACGATCAACAAGATATCGGCGATAAGCGTGGTAAACGAGAAGTTGGTAAACAGGTTTTGACCCGCAACGATAATGTTGTTGGGCACACGCGACACGATGTTGGCAAGAAGGATAAGCGAAATACCGTTGCCGATACCGTGTTCGTTGATTTTTTCCGCCAACCACATGATGATGGCGGCGCCGGCGCAATAGCAAGCTACGATGATAACCGCACCGAAGTGAGGATTAACCGAACCGAAGTTGAGTGCCATGCCGGCAGTGTTTTTGATATAAGTGTAGTAGCCGTAAGCGGTGATCAATGCCAAACCGACCGTTACGTAACGGGTGATCTGACCGATCTTTTTTCTGCCCTCGTCGCCTTCTTTTGCCAAACGTTCCAAAGCGGGGATCGCGATGGTGAGCAATTGAATTACGATCTGCGCCGTGATATACGGACTGATCGAAAGAGCAAACAAGGTTGCACGCGAGAATGCCTCACCGGACAACATATTGAAATAATCCAAAATGGTGCCGGCGGTCTGCTGTGCGAAGGCTTCTTTCAAAACGGACGAATCCACGAAAGGAACCGACAAAACAGAACCGAAACGGAATACGATCAAAATAAAGATTGTGAAAAGAAGCTTTTTGCGAAGCTCCGGGAGCTTCCAGGCATTCTTAACGGTTTGCAGCACTTTATACCACCTCAGCCTTTCCGCCTGCGGCCTCGATCTTCTCCTTTGCCGATGCAGAGAATACAGTTGCCCGGACGGTCAGCTTCTTTGTGATATCGCCATTGCCGAGAACCTTAAGACCGTCAAGTTCTTTACGGATAACACCGTCATTTACAAGTGTTTCCAAGGAAATTACCGCGCCATTCTCGTACTTGTCGAGCTGCTCAACGTTGATGATTGCATAATTTTTCTTAAAGAGGTAGTTGGAAAAACCGTGCTTCGGGATTCTTCTGTACAGCGGGAGCTGTCCGCCCTCGAAGCCGGGTCTTACACCACCGCCCGAACGGGCATTTTGACCCTTGTGACCGCGACCGGCAGTCTTACCGTTACCGGTTCCGACGCCGCGACCCTTTCTCCAAGCTTTCTTGGAGGAGCCGGCTTGCGGTGAAAGTTCATGAAGCTTCATAACTTATGCCTCCTTTTCTACCGAAACCAAATGCTTGATAACAGTAATTTTGCCTTCCGTTGCGGGAGTTTGTTCCTGAACGGTCGTATCGCCGATTTTGCGTAATCCCAAAGAATTCGCTGTGGCGATCTGCTTATCCAAGCGACCGATAAGGCTCTTGGTAAGAGTGATCTTGATTTTAGCCATTGTTGCGTCCTCCTTTGGTGAAATTAAAGTTCGTCAACGCTCTTGCCGCGGGTCTTGGCAACTTCTTCCGCAGTGCGGAGAGCCTTCAAACCTTCGAAAGTGGCTTTAACAACGTTGATTTTGTTGTTGCTTCTCAAAGACTTAGCACGAATATCGCGGATACCTGCCATATCGAGTACGGCACGAACCGTACCGCCGGCGATGACACCGGTACCTTCGGCAGCCGGCTTCAAAAGAACGCGAGCCGCG
Source organism: uncultured Oscillospiraceae bacterium (assembly GCA_964401015.1). Lineage (GTDB taxonomy): Bacteria > Bacillota > Clostridia > Oscillospirales > CAG-382 > UMGS1052. Next base: position 670 of record CAYNXA010000017.1, on the reverse strand, counting down.
CCGTATTCACCGATGATCTCATGCGGGATACTGGTTCCCTTAACCGCTACGGTAATCATGTTCTTCTTTGCATCTTCGATTGCTTTTCTGATAGCTTCGGGTACTTCGGCGGATTTGCCGGTACCGTAGCCCACGCGACCGTTTTCGTCGCCTACAACAACGAGTGCCGCGAAACGCATAACACGTCCGCCCTTAACCGTCTTGGAAACGCGTCGGGTAACAACGACGGTCTCTTTCAGGTCAAGCGTTGCAGCGTCTATATTGTGTGCCATGTTGCTCCTCCTAAATTAGAATTTCAATCCGGCTTCGCGAGCGCCTTCTGCAAGAGCCGCGATGCGTCCGTGATACAGATAACCGCCGCGGTCGAATACCACATTGGTGATACCCTTTTCGAGAGCACGCTTGGCAGCGAGCTCGCCGACCTTCTTGGCGTCTTCCATATTGCCGCCCGCATTTCCGAATTCCTTTTCTACCGAGGAAGCCGAAACGAGGGTCTTACCGCAGGTGTCGTCGATAATTTGAACATAGATGTTCTGGAGAGAGCGATATACGCACAAACGCGGACGTTCGGCAGTACCGGAAATCTTCGCGCGGACTCTCTTGTGTCTCTTCAAGCGCTTCAAATTTGCGTCTTGTCTTGTAATCATTGCTGCACCCCCCTATTACTTAC